>NZ_MWIG01000265.1:0-13207 GCF_002156145.1 Streptomyces sp. NRRL B-24572
GTCGAGGTTGCCGGTGGGCTCGTCGCCGAAGACGATCGCGGGCCGGGAGGCGAGGGCGCGGGCGACGGCGACGCGCTGCTGCTGGCCGCCGGACAGCTCGGCGGGCCGGTGTCCCAGGCGGTCGGAGAGGCCGACCATGGAGACGACCCGGTCCAGCCACGCGCGGTCGGGGCGGCGGCCGGCGATGTCCATCGGCAGGGTGATGTTCTCCAGGGCGGTCAGCGTCGGCAGCAGGTTGAACGCCTGGAAGACGAACCCGATGCGGTCCCGGCGCAGTTGCGTGAGCTGCCGGTCCCCGAGCCGGGCGAGTTCGGTGGTGCCGACGCGTACCGACCCGGACGTGGGTGAGTCGAGTCCGGCGGCGCAGTGCAGCAGGGTGGATTTGCCGCAGCCCGACGGGCCCATGATCGCGGTGAACTCGCCCTCCCGGAAGGCGATGCTGACCCGGTCCAGGGCGACCACGCGGGTGTCGCCGCTGCCGTAGACCTTCGACAGGTCGGTGGTGGCGGCCGCGATGCCGGTCGTCGGGTGCGGCGGCAGGAGGTCGGCGGTCATGGGGCTCCTCTTCTCGTACGGAAAGCGCACGTGAAGGGTGTCCGGGGAACGTATCGGGGCCTGGGCCGCCGTGTATCGGTGTCCGCTCGGGCATGCGGCAACCGTGTAGCGGGCCGGATACGGGAAAGGGCCTCCCCGCGGTGTCCGCGCGTCGGGGGCGCGGGCGGCGGCGGGGAGGCCCTGAAGGGGCGCGCCTCTACCGGCGCTCGCCCAGCGGGACGACCCTGCGGGCGAGCGCGCCGACGGCCAGGAGCGTCCCGCCGAGGAACAGCCCGATCACGCCGAGCACTCCGGCCGGCTGTCCCGTCTCGCCCGCCGCGGTGTTCGCGGTGAGCCCTCCGATGACGAGCAGCAGGGACAGGACGGTGGTGAGGGCGCCGGCGGCCAGGACGCCGCGGGACAGGGCGGTGGTGCGGCAGGACGAGTTCACGGTGGCCTCCTCGAAGCGGGTCCCGAGCTGGATTCGGTACGGGACGTGGTGTCCTTCGAAGGGTGACGGAGCAACGTATCGGCCCGCGGGCCGCCGTGTATCAGTGGCCGCTCCACCACGTACCGACCACCAACGGCCGTTCCGTCACGCGGGCAGCCGCAGGGTGGCGACGGCCCCGCCGTCCGGGGCGTTGGCCAGCAGCAGTTCCGCGCCGAGGACCCGGGCCTGGCCGAGGGCGATGGTGAGCCCCAGGCCGTGGCCCGAGCCGCGTTCCCGGGCACCGGTGTGGAAGCGGCGCGGGCCGTGGAGCAGCAGGTCGTCCGGGAAGCCGGGACCGTGGTCACGGACGACGACCGTCGGTCCGTCGACGGTGACCCGGACCGGGCCTGCTCCGTGGCGGTGGGCGTTGACGACGACGTTGGCGACGATCCGCTCCAGGCGGCGCGGGTCGGTCTCCACCGTCCGCGCGCTGCCGTCGTCGGTGATCTCCGCGTCGA
This sequence comes from Streptomyces sp. NRRL B-24572, assembly GCF_002156145.1. Taxonomy (NCBI): domain Bacteria; kingdom Bacillati; phylum Actinomycetota; class Actinomycetes; order Kitasatosporales; family Streptomycetaceae; genus Streptomyces; species Streptomyces sp. NRRL B-24572. The sequence continues at coordinate 1,483 of NZ_MWIG01000265.1, forward strand.
GGCCGGTACGGGAGACGGCCTCGGCGACCACGGCGCCGAGCGGTACCCGGACGCGGACCGCCTCCTCGGCGCCCGCGTCCAGGCGGGAGATCTCAAGAAGGTCCTCGACGAGGTCGCGCAGGTCGCGCACCCTCGCCCGCAGCAGGTCCTCGGTCTCGCCGGGCGGCAGGAGGTCGACGGCGGCGAGCAGTCCTCCGACGGGGGTGCGCAGCTCGTGGGCCACGTCCGCGGTGAACCGGCGCTCGGTGCGCAGCCGCAGCGCGAGGCTGTCGGCCATCCGGTCGACGGTCGCGGCGATGTCCGCGACCTCGTCACGGCCCTTCGTGGGCCCCGTGCGGGCGTCCAGGTCTCCGGCGGAGATCCGTGCGGCGGTCTCGGCGACCCGGCTCAGTCTCCGGGACAGGAGCCCCGCGCCGTAGACGGCCAGGGGTACGGCGCCCGCGAGCGCGACGACGGAGGCGACCGCCATGGCCGCGTCGAGGCGCGACAGGTTGGCACGGTCGGGGCCCAGGTTGATCTGGACGGCGAGGACCGGGCTGCCCGAGCCGCCGGTCCGCTGGGCCGCCCAGACACTCGGCCCGACGTTGCCCTCGACGCGCCCGTCGTACACGTGGTGCCGTGTGCCGCCGGCCGGGTCCCGCAGCGCGGCGGGCAGGCCGGCGGGGTCGAGCGCGGCGCCGTCGGTGAGGAGGCCGGTGCGGCGGTAGACGTCCATGGCGGCGTACAGGGTGTTCATCGCCCGCGCCTCGCCCCGGCTGCGGATGTCCTGGGCGGTCCACAGGTGCACCAGGACACCGACCGCCGCCACGACGAGGAGGGCCGTGGCCGCGGCGAGAGCGGCGATCTTCCGGCGCAGTGGGGTGCGGCCCGCCCACGGCCCGCGGAGGGGACGTACGGTCACCGCCGGAACTTGTATCCGAAGCCCCGGACCGTCTCGATCCGGTCGCGGCCCACCTTCCGGCGCAGCCGCTGTACGCACAGGTCGACGACGCGGCTGTCCCCGTCCCAGCCGTACTCCCACACGTTCCGCAGGAGCGTGTGCCGCTCCAGCACGATGCCGGGGTGGGCGGCGAACTCCAGCAGGAGCTTGAGCTCCGTCGGGGTCAGCGCCACCGGCTCGCCGGAGAGGAAGACCTCCATGCCGGCGGTGTCGATCCGCAGGTCCCCGAACTCCAGCACGTCTCCCGCGGCCGGACGGCCTCCGGCCCGATCCGGTCCCGCCATGGGCACGGGCGCGTACGTGGCACGCCGCAGCAACGAGCGCATCCGGGCCACCAGGACGTACGTCTCCACCGGTTTGACGACGTAGTCGTCCGCCCCGGCCTCAAGCCCGGCGACCACGTCCAGCCCGTCGCCGCGCGCGGACATCATCAGGACCGGCACCAGGCTGGTCTCCCGGACCCTGCGGCACAGCCCGATCCCGTCGAGGCCGGGCAGCATCACGTCGAGGATCAGCAGGTCGAAGTCGTGCTCACGGAAGGCTTCGAGCCCGGCGAGGCCGTCGGCGACGGCCTGCACGTCGTAGCCGTAACGCTCCAGGGCGACGGCGAACGCCCGGCGCATCAGGTCGTCGTCCTCGACGAGGAGCACGCGCGCGGTGGACGCGGGGGAGTCGGGCGAGGACAAGAGGACGGCTCCTGTTCGGAAGGCGACGTGCGGGTGGCCCAGGTTCACGTTCCCGACGTGCGGGCGACCACGCCACAATCGGAACGATACGACGGACAGCGGACAGCCCACCGTGCCGCGACTCGTCCTTCCGGGATCGATACACCCCCGAGCGTCACCCGATACGCCCCGGATGCAAAGCCCCGGGAGGTCCGGACAACGACGAAGCCCCAGGTCTCCGACCTGGGGCTTCGCGGAAGAGCGGATGACGGGAATCGAACCCGCGCCATAAGCTTGGGAATCACCCGGCACTTGGGCCCGCGAAGCGCTTCTGACCCGCGCAAACGTTAGCCTGACGCCGCTTCTTCGCCGCCTGCTCGACTCCCTTGTCGTCCGCTGTTGACCGCCTTCACTGACACGTTGTGGCACGGCGGCAGATCAGCCACGCCACTCGACCAGGACGAGAGTGGCGTCGTCCGAGGTGGCTTCGCCGCGTGCTCGCTTGAGCGTGTGGGACAGGTCCCGTGCCACCGCACGGACGCCTCGGTCCGCCTTCTCCAGCTGGTTCACCCAGTCGATCAGCTGGTCCTCGCCGAACTGCGCCTGCCCGCTCTCGTGCTCCTCGATCAGGCCGTCGGTGAAGCAGAGGACGCGGTCCCCCGGTTCGAGCATCACACTGCTGACCTGTGGCTGGGCTCCTCCGAAGCCGACGGGGAGGGTGGTGGGGCTGTCCAGGCGGCCCATGACACGGTGCTCGCGGATCAGGACGGGGGCGGGGTGTCCGGCGTTGACCCACTGGAGACGGCCGGTGGTCGTGTCCAGCCGCAGCATCTGCGCGGTGACGAAGTGGTCGGGGGCGAACTGCTCGGCGATGGCCCGGTCCATGAAGAGGTAGATCTCGGACAGCTCGACGCTGATGCGGCGGGCGTGCCGGTACGCGCCGATGGCGACGGTGGCCATGGTGGCCGCGTCCAGGCCGTGCCCCATGGCGTCGATCATGGCGAGGTGGAGGGTGTCGCCGTTCAGGGCGTAGTCGAAGCTGTCGCCGGCCACGTCGTAGGCGGGTTCCAGGACGCCGGCGACGGCGACGCGCGGCATCGACATGGCCAGCGGCGGCAGGAGCGACCACTGGATCTCCGCGGCGACGCTCATCGGTTCGCCGCGGCGGGTGCGGAAGAAGAGGTCGGTGTGGCCGTTCTTGGTCTGCAGCAGGTCGGCGACCAGCCCCGCGATCCTGCGCAGGAGTCGGAGGTCGTCCTCGTCGACCGCGTCCAGGGTGACGGCCAGGACGCCGGCCTGGTCGCCGCCGTCGAGCAGCGGTACGTGGACGCGTACTCCGTCGGCCGTCGCCAGCTCGACCGGGAGCGACGTGAGGAAACACCTGCCGGCGTCGGAGCCGTCGATGGGCAGCGGCTCGCCGCCCGTCAGCCCTTCGGAGAGCAGGGGAACCAGCCTCTGTTGCCCGTAGTCCTGGAGCAGGATCTGCGGATTCCTGCCCCCCAACCGGCCCACCGTCTCGGCGACGACCAGCCCGACCCGGTGGGGCGGCAGCTCGTGCGCGAGGTCCAGGATCGTTCCCAGGAGCCCCTCCCCGAAGCTCTCCGAGCGATCGGGTTCCCCGGGCCGTCCGACGGTCATCCCGTTCCCTCCAACCGAGCGGTGATGACCTCGCCCGGTCCTGCGGTACGGGGCGGGTGCCGCGACCACGCGGCGATCGGGTACCGGAGCGGCCCGCACCAGAGATGTGGCCTCCAGGATGCTCCTCGGCGGCAGGTCACGCCACACATGGCCGTACCGGCGCCACTCGCGGAGTGGAGCCGGTCAGGGTTCCTCGGGGTGGGGGCCGGTTCCGGTAGGCGGTCTGCTGGTCGCGAGCCAGGTGCGGGCGGGTCCGGCGGCGGTCTCGGTGTCGACGGTGAGGTGGAGCCGTGTGCCGCCGCCCGGCACGGGGTAACTGCGCTGCTCCGTCCCGGCGAAGCACTGGCGGATCACCTCGGCGACCGCGCGGGCGGCCTCGGGCGTGGCGGCGATGATCCGGATCTCGGCGTGTTCGGCCTGCGGCAGGGGATCGTTCTCGGTGGGCTGCAAGACGGCGTGCTCCGTTCGGGACAGAAGCGAGAGGCCGGCGGGTGGGTTGTCCCGGGTGTCGGGTGCCCCACCCGCGGCCTTCGGCCGGAGGAGTGGTCTGGGGTCAGGCAGATCAGGGCCAGGCGCCCGTAGCCCGGCGATCGGCGATCCGTTCGGGCGGCCTGGGGCGGCTGCGGCCGGAGGGACGGCTGAGGGAGGGGTAGGGGTCGCCGAAGTGGCGAGCCGCGATGCGTGCGTCGTGCTGGGCGTTCAGCCGGTGGATCAGGCGTGTGCCGAGCACGATCAGAAGTGCGCCTGCCAGGAGCGTGATCACGGCCTCCATGTCGTCACCCGCATGTACCCCGGCAGGGGGATCATCCGCGCGCCGACGACGGGGTGCGCCGCCGGGTGCGGCTGAGGTGCCTGGGGTGCCAGGGCGGCTCCACCCTCGCTCTCCCATACGTCTTCACTGCTCCGTGCCTCCCGCATACGGCGGCCGGTCGCGGCCTCACCGGACATCAGCGCGCCCGCGGTGAGAACGCTGCCGGAGAGCGCGGCGGCGGTCATCAGCCGTGCCGCGGAGGCGGGTTCGGTCTCGGGCGGAATCACGAGCAGGTCGCAGCGGCCGGTCGTGGAGGACAGCAGGATGACCTTGTCCGGGTCCTGCTCGGTGAACCAGCCCACGTGCAGGGCGTGACCGCCGGTGACGGCGACCTTGTGCGGGACGACGGGCCAGTGACCGGGATTCACCAGGACGCGGGTGATGCGTCCCCAGCGCCCTTCGAGGGCGTCGGCCAGTGCCGGCAGCTCGGCTGCCAGATCGCGTGAACGGGGCCACCAGGCGCCGTCGAGCCGACCGGCGAGCCTGGTCTTCGGAGTGAGCGACAAACGGGCCGGAAGTCTTGGGGTGAGGGCGCGGTTCGCTGTCCTGTCGAGGGTGGTGGTCATCACGGACCTGCCCCCGGGCTGCCGTCGGCAGCCCGGTTTTTCGTCTTCCCCGGAAATGACACCTGCGTGGAAGCTGGTGCTCGAAGTACTTCCGGTACTTCCAGCGTACGTCTGATCAGCCCGTTTTCGGCCTGATGCGGGGAGAGACTTCCGGTTCGTGCGAACGAGTGTGCGGCGCGGGGCGGACACGCGGGAGCCGGAGTTACCGTGAGATGACGGCACAGTCGCCCCGCCGGCGGCCGGTCGCCCCCTCAGGCGCGGCCGTGGCGGGCCGCGGCACCTCACCCGTAGACGAGCGGATCCACCATGGCCGACTCCGACATCCCGACCCCGTTGCTCCTGCCGGACGAGATCCACCAGGCGGTGCGCCCCGGTACGGCTCTGCTCCGGCTGGAGACGACGCACTCCCGGCAGGGCGTCCTCGACGGGGCGTGGTGGCCGCGCACCCGCGACGTGGAGCAGGAGGTTCCCGCGCTGGTGTCCGTCCTGACCGAACACCTCGGACCCATCACCCGGGTCGGCCTGGACGCCACCGCGTGGGACGAGATTCCGACCCGGTTGATCATCGACGACCGGGTCGTCCACCTCGACTCCTTCCCCATCGGCGACGACACCGTCCTGATCACCCGCGGCGACAAGGACCACTTCGCGCTGATGGTGGTGCCGCCGGACACGGAACCCGATGCCGCCCGCACGGCCATGGCCCGCGCGGTCCACGCCGACAACATCACGCAGGCCACCGAGATCCTCGTCGCCACGCTTCCCCCGCCGACGGCCGATCAGGGAGGAGCGGCATGATCCGGACAGCGGACATCCGCGAGTGGCGCAACCAGGACGTGGTGGACCCCGGCGGCCACAAGATCGGCGAACTGGAATCCGTCTACGTCGACACCAGCACCGACGAACCGGCCATGGCCACGGTCCGCGTCGGCCTGCCCACCCGGCACCGCCTGGTGTTCGTCCCCCTGGCGGGAGCGACGGTGGGGCCGGGGTACGTGCGGGTCGCCCACGACAGGAAACTGGTGAAACAGAGCCCCTCCATCGGCCCGGACGACGTCCTGCCCTTCGAGGACGAGGAAGCCGTCTTCCGCCACTACGGCCTCGTCTACGAACCCGGTGCGAACGGCGAACGGCAACTCGCCCGACGCTGAGCCCCCGACCGCCGGGGGGGGCGGCCCCCATGACACTCTTCCTCGCCCTGATCATCGTCGCGATCGTTCTGGGCCTCGTCGGCGCCCCGCTCCGGTGACCTCGGGGACGGCCCGGAAGAGGTCTGGACAACGACGAAGCCCCAGGTCGCTGACCTGGGGCTTCGTAAGAAGAGCGGATGACGGGAATCGAACCCGCGCTATAAGCTTGGGAATCACCGGCGCTCGGGCCGGGAGCAGGGCGTCTGACCTGCGAAAACATCCTCTGATGTGGCGCGTGCCGGAGGCCGGGGAGTACCGGCGTTGACCGCTGTTCACCGCTCCGAAGGGCACGGCTGGGGCACGGTGCCGCAGTGCGGGGCGCAGAGGCGAAGCGCGTGCGTGTGGATGGGCGACACGGGGGCGGACGCCGGTGCGGCCCCGGGACCGCCTTCCCGGACGCAATCGTGGCGTTGGCTTCGAGTGGGCCCCCGGCTCCCGCAATGGGATATGCAGGACATATGTGGGTGACGTACCATACGCCGCACAAATGTGCACCGGACTGACCGGCCACGCGGCGCATCGGTCCGCGGTGGGTGGCGTCCTTGGAGATCTGCCGCGGAAGGACGGACCATGAGACTCGTTGCCCCTGACGACGTGCGGGTCCTCGCCGTGACCGAGGCGCTCGCCCCGTATGCGTGGCGGACGCTCACACCGGAGTCCGTCGGTCGGCGTGTGCTGGCCGCCGTCGACCCCCACCGCATCGACGGTGCGGAGGGGGTCGCCCGCCAGGACGAGCGGATCGCGGTGCTGACCGACTTCCTCGCCGGTTGCCCGTGGCGCTCCCTGAGCGTGGCCGGGCTGAGTCGCCGGCTGGTGTCCGTGCTGGACGCCTGGTGGCAGGAGAGCCAGTGGCTGGAGATCCAGTTGCACTGGTCCCCGGACGGTCTCTGAGCGGCCCTACTGGCGGGCCATGTGCATCCGCATCTCGCTCTCGGGGTCGGTGATCAGCTCGCCCGACAGATCGACGGTCACGGTGTGCAGCGTGCCGTTGAAGCGGAAGGGCGGACTGTAGTCGGCCGTGACGGCTGAGCCCGGGTTGGCGCCGCAGGTCATGCCGCCGGGGTTGAACAGGAGCGGAGTGGTGACCGGGATCTGGGTCTCGCCGACCAGGCGGCGGTCGACGTAGAGCTGTGCGAGGCCCGGCATGCCCTTGCCGTGGGCGATGTCCGGCTCTCCGGTGGGTTCGAACTCGAAGCGCAGCTCGTGGCGGCCCTCGGGCACGTCCTCGGTCGAGGAGACGCTGTACAGCGCGCGCCGGACGTAGTTGTGGGCGTAGTGCAGCCTGCCGTCCTTCATGTAGAAGGTCCAGCCGCCGACGTTGGTGCCCTGGCAGAGCAGCACGCCCTCGGCGCCGCCGGCGGGGATCTCGGCGTCGGCGGTGATGCTGAACGCGCGGTTGAGCACCCTGGGCGCGACCGCCATGGGCAGGGTCTGCGTGTCGGGCCGGAAGGTGTAGCCGGTCCGCGGCAGGGACACCTGCGGCCGCTCCACCAAGCCCCGTTGCACGCCGCTGCCGTCGATGGGCAGGACGTCGTACTTCCCCGCTTCCACGTACCACATCGAGATCATCTCGATGAGCTTGCCGCGGTTGTCGGCCGCGAGGTCCTGGGTCTCGGCGAAGTCCTCGGCGACGTGGTAGAGCTCCCAGTGCTGGGCGTCCAGCTCGCTCATCTCCTGTGCGGTGATGGGGGTGCCGAAGGGCCTGCCCGCCTCGGCGAAGGAAGGACCGGGCCAGGGGCACACGGCACGCCAGCCGTCGTGGTCGATGGCGCGGTGACCGAGCATCTCGAAGTACTGCGTGTGGTGCGCGGTCGGCGCGTTCGCGTCGTCGAAGGTGTGGGCGAAGCTGACGCCGTGGAGGGGTGCCTGGGGAACGCCCTTGATGGTGGCAGGGGGCTCGATGCCGAGTACGTCGAGCACGGTGGGGACCATGTCGATGAGGTGGGCGTACTGGCTGCGCACCTCGCCGCGCGCCTTGATGCCCCGGGGCCAGTGGACGAGGAACGGGTCGCTGGCGCCCCCGCGGTAGGTTTCGCGCTTCCACCGCCGGAAGGGGGTGTTGCCGGCCCAGGTCCAGCCCCATGGGTAGTGGTTGAAGGTGCTCGGTCCGCCGATCTCGTCGATCGACCTGAGGCTGTCCTCGACCGGCTCGGGGGCGTTGTTGAAGAACTGTGCCTCGTTCGTGGTCCCGGTGACGCCGCCCTCGGAGCTGGCGCCGTTGTCGGAGACGAGCATGATGAGGGTGTTGTCGAACTCGCCGGTGTCCTTCAGGAACTGCAGGAGCCGCCCGATGTGATGGTCGGTGTGGGTGAGGAACCCGGCGTAGACCTCCATCATCCGCGCGGCGAGACGGCGGGCGTCAGGGGACAGGGAGTTCCACTCGGGTACGTCCGGGTCGTGCCGTGACAGCCGTGCGTCGGCGGGTACGACACCCAGCTTCTTCTGCCGGTCGAACGTGGCCTCGCGGTAGGCATCCCATCCGTCGTCGAACTTCCCGCGATAGCGGTCCGCCCATTCCTTGGGCACGTGGTGCGGGGCGTGCGTGGCTCCGGTGCAGAAGTTCAGGAAGAACGGCTTGTCGGGGGCGACCTGTTTGGCGTCCGCGATGAAGGAGATGGCCTTGTCCACCAGGTCCGGGGTGAGGTGGTAGCCCTCTTCCGGTGTGGCGGGCGGTTCCACCTGGTGGTTGTCGTAGACCAGGTCCGGGTGCCACTGGCTGGTGTCGCCGCCGAGGAAGCCGTAGAACCGGTCGAAGCCCCGGCCGAGCGGCCAGCGGTCGTAGGGGCCGGCGGCGGACTCGTGCTCCGAGGGCATCAGGTGCCACTTGCCGACCATGTAGGTGTTGTAGCCCTGTTCCACCAGCATCTCGGAGATGAAGCCGTTCTCGAACGGGATCCGACCGTGGTAGCCCGGATAGCCCGTGGCGAATTCCGTGATGCACGCCATCGCGTTGGAGTGGTGGTTCCGACCGGTGATGACGCACGAACGCGACGGCGAGCACAGCGCGGTGGTGTGCATGTTGTTGTACAGCAGTCCGTTCGCGGCGAGCCCGTCCATGTTGGGGGTTTCGATCGGGCTGCCGTAACAGCCGAGTTGGCCGTATCCGGTGTCGTCCAGCACGATGAACAGGACGTTCGGTGTGCCCGGCACGGCCCGCATCGGCTGGGGCCAGGCGGGCGTCGACTCCTCTGCGGTACGGCCGATCACTCCAGGGAACGCGGACCCCTGCTTGTACTCTTTCGTCGCCATGTGCCTGGTCCTCCGACCGCGTCAGTCGTACGTGCCGACGACTTGACGCTGTATCGCTTCTGCGGATGGGTGTCCGACGTCCGCCGGTCATCATCTGTGCGGCCGGCCATCAACCGGTTGTCGCCAGGAGCTGCCTCGTCCAACGGATCCACGGGACGCGGCGGCGAAGAATGCGCCAAGCCGACCGGATGCGCCCGGGTCAGATGGCCGGGCCTGCCAATACGAGTGGTGCCAGAGACCGCTATTGATTCCCATGCTAGCCAGCGAGCAGTGTGTGGGCCATTGGAGGTATTTCGCCCACCGGTCAGCCGGTGGCGTCCCCCTCGACGACCCGGTTTGATTCCTGACGGGCACTGCCATCTCGTCCGTCATGTGGCGCTCGCTGCCGAAGCCGGTGTGCGGCTGGCGTCTGCGGTCTCTTCTTCGTGTGCGATCAACAGTCGAGCACGCGACAATAAAGGTGTCGTATGCGCTGTCCAGCCTCCTGGAGGGTGGTGCCTGTGCGCCCGACAAGTGTCTCGGCGGGTGACGCGATTCGAAGCGATGTCCCGCCGGTCGACGTCGCAAGGCGGGGCCGGGCCCCGAAAGGACCGCGAAACTCGATTCCGATGAGGGCCGCGCGCTTTCCGCCGATCCTCGCTCAGGACGAGCGAGGCGTCATGGCGCACCACCGGGCCACCGCTCGGTCGCCGGGGCAGTAGCGCTCGCTGCGCGGGCGCGACCTGGAAGGAACGGCCATGGACTACCCGCTGCTGAACGTCTTCTGGACGACCATGTGGGTCTTCCTGTGGATCATGTGGCTCATGTTGCTCTTCCGCATCATCGGCGACATTTTTCGCGATGACGCCATGAACGGCTGGGGCAAGGCCGGTTGGACGGTCCTCGTCGTCATCCTGCCGTTTCTCGGCTGCTTCGTGTATCTCATCGCCCGTGGCAAGGGCATGGGTGAACGCGAGCTCCGCCGAGCACGCGGAAACGATCAGGAGGTCCAGGAGTACCTGCGGGCGGCCGCCGTTGTGAGCGGGGGAACGACCGGTCACGCCGAGGAGCTGGGCAGGCTCGCGGAGCTCAAGAACCACGGCGACATCACAGCCGAGGAGTACGCACGCGCCAAGGAGAAGGTGCTCGCCCGCTGACAACGCGTGAAGAAGGTGCACGGACATGGACGTAGGACCTGTCGAGTACGTCGTCATCGCCTTTCCGGGCAACCGGTTCCGAGGTGAGATCGCGCCGGAGCTGAAGGCCCTCGTGGCGAGCGGCACGGTACGGATCCTCGACCTGACCTTCGTCAAGAAGGACGCGGACGGATCGGTCTCCTACGTCGAGCTCGATGCCCTCGACCCGACGGAGGCATCGGTGTTCGACGACATCGAGGGAGAGGTCGGCGGACTGTTCAGCCAGGAGGACCTCGACCTGATCGCCGAGGAACTCGTACCGGAATCCTCGGCAGCTGTGCTCCTGTGGGAGGACACCTGGGCCGCCGGGATCACCGGCGCGATCCGCCGCGCCGGAGGGGAACTCGTCGCACACGAGCGCATCCCCGCCGAAGTGGTGGAACGGGCATACCAGGACGCCGCCTGACGGGCACGGCAGGAGCTGAAGAGAAGGGAAGGTGAGGACCATGCTGGGTCGTCGCCCGATGCGCAGAGGACGCCCCGGTGTTGTCGGCGTGGCCGCCCGGACGGCCGTGGTGGCAGGCACCGCGACCGCGGTCTCCGGCCGTGTCGCCCGGCACCAGGCCGAGCGAGCGGCTGCACAGGAGACCGTGCCCGACGCGGGTGCTCCCGCACAGGCGGCGCCGGGCCCGCCACCATCCTCGGGGCTGACGGACGAAGCGATCAGCAACCTTGAGCGACTGGGGAAGCTCCACGATCAGGGTGTGCTGTCGGACGAGGAGTTCGCCGTCGAGAAGGACCGGATCCTGCGGCGCTGAGGCGCCCGTGATCGGTGAGGGAGCCATGCCATGACTCAGCAAGCGCAGTCGACCGCCTCTCACAGGTGGGCGACGGGAGGCACACTGTTCGGAGGCGTCGTACTGAGCATCCTCGGCGTCCTGGGCATCTTCCAGGGAATCGCGGCCGTCGCCGAGGACGATGTCTATGCCCGGGTCGGCGACTACGTCTTCAAGTTCGACCTGACGGCATGGGGTTGGATCCACATCGTCCTGGGCATCCTCGCCTTCATCGTCGGCCTGGGCCTGCTGAAGGGCGCGAACTGGGCCCGGGGCGCAGGCATCTTCATCGCGGCGCTCACCATCCTCGCGAACTTCATGTGGCTGCCGTACACGCCAGGCTGGGCCGTCGTCCTGATCGGCGTCGGCGTCTTCATCATCTGGGCGCTGTGCAAGGACTGGGGTCAGCGGTACGGGTGAGGGGTCCGGGCGCGTCGGGTGGAGCGGCCCAGGCTCTTGCCCCGCCGCTCTTACGCGTCGGCCGATGGCCCGGTGTCCGTCCCCTCGGGGAGCCCTTCGGGCAGGTGTGGTCGTCGGGCGGCAGCCTTCTTGTGCCAGGCGCCGTACCTCTCCGAGAGGGCGACGGCGGAGATGCCGTGCAGGAGGATGCTCAGGGCCACGGTGACCGCGATCACCCGGCCGAGGAGCCCGATCCCCTGGAGGTGTTCCTCCACCACGAGGAGTCCGAAGACGATGGAGGCGAGGCCCCGGGGCC
>NZ_MWIG01000266.1:0-186 GCF_002156145.1 Streptomyces sp. NRRL B-24572
GGCCGGGAGAGGGGACGGGTACGGGTGCGGGGTCCGGTGACGTGGTGCGGGCCGTGCGGGGGTGGACCGATCTCGTGGTGACTCCCGCACGCGGGGTGCGCGTCGTGGACGGGCTGCTCACCGGGCTGCACGAGCCGGAGGCCTCGCATCTGCTGATGCTGGAGGCGGTCGCCGGGCGGCCCGCGC
>NZ_MWIG01000266.1:209-22665 GCF_002156145.1 Streptomyces sp. NRRL B-24572
TCGCCGCCGAGCAGGCGCAGCGCCGCCCCGGCCGAGCGACCCCCAGCGATTCGAAGAGGTAGTCCTGCATGTCTGCGAACACCCCTGGCCACAGTCGTGGTCTGAAGAAGACCCACAAGGCCACGATCGCCGGCGTCGCCGCTCTGGGCGCCGCAGCCATCACGCTCTCCCTCGTGCCGGGCAACCACGGCACCACCGAGACCGAGCCGCAGGCTCTCTCGGGCACCCAGCAGGTCGCCTGGTCGTACGACGCGAACAGCCCGCAGGCGAAGGCGCTGGCCGCCAGCCTCGACAAGCAGCAGGACGCGATCAGCCTGAAGGCCAAGCAGGAGGCGGAGGCGAAGGCCAAGGCCGCCGCCGCGAAGGCCGCCGCCAAGGCCAAGGCCGACGCGAAGGCGAAGGCCGACGCCCTGGCCAAGGCGAAGGCCAAGGCCGTGGCCGAGGCGAAGGCCAAGGCCGCCGCGAAGAAGCGCGCCGCCGAGAAGGCCGCCGCGAGCCGTTCCGTCGCCCGCACCCCGGTCTTCGCGAACAACCTCGACGGCTGGATCCGCGAGGCGCTCTACATCATGGACAAGCACAACATCCCGGGCACCTACAACGGCCTGCACCGGAACATCATGCGCGAGTCCAGCGGCAACCCGTACGCCATCAACAACTGGGACATCAACGCCATCAACGGCGTCCCGTCCAAGGGCCTGCTCCAGGTGATCTACCCGACGTTCAAGGCGTACCACATCCCCGGCACCAAGTTCGACCAGTACGACCCGGTCGCCAACATCGTCGCCGCCGCCAACTACGCGGCCGACCGCTACGGCTCGATCGACAACGTCAACAGCGCGTACTGAGTCTCCTCGGACACGCCGAAGGGCGGCACCCCCGTGCGGGATGCCGCCCTCGGGCGTACTGCCCCGGCCGTTACTTGCGCATGACCTCGGGCTCGTGGCGGCGCAGCAGCCGCGCCACGAGGACGCAGCAGACGGTCGCCATGAGCAGCTGGATGCCGAGGTCCAGGCTCCACTGGCCGGCCGTGTGCTCCCACAGCGAGTCGACGTTCGTGGGGTCCTTGTGGTCCCACGGCGGCATCAGGTGCGCCAGGTCCAGCGTGGTGCCGGCGCCGGCGATGCCCCAGCGGGAGGGCATGAGCCAGGCGAACTGCTCCAGGCCGGGCGAGCCGTACACCTGGAAGAGGATGCCGGTGAACACGACCTGGATGATCGCGAACATGACGAGCAGCGGCATGGTCTTCTCGGCGGTCTTCACCAGCGCGGAGATGACCAGGCCGACCATCATCGAGGTCAGGCCGAGCGCGATGACCTGGACGCACAGCTCGACGGCCGGCGGCATGAACAGGCCCTCTTCGGGCAGCGCGCGCGTGGAGAAGCCGATGCCGCAGATGATCACGCCCTGGAAGGCCGTGATCACACCGAGGACGATGACCTTGGACATCAGGTACGCGGAGCGGGACAGGCCGACGGCGCGCTCCCGCTCGTAGATGACCCGTTCCTTGATCAGCTCTCGGACGGAGTTGGCCGCGCCGGAGAAGCACATGCCGACCGCGAGGATCAGCATGATCGTGCCGGCGTCGCCGTTGAACCGGGACGGCGGCGTGGGCTTGCCGAGGCCGAAGTCGGCGGGGATGACGACGGACACCGCGCCGAGGACGGCCGGCAGGATCACCATCAGGGCCATGAAGCCCTTGTCGGAGGCGATGACCGACACGTAGCGGCGGATCAGGGTCCACAGCTGCGAGCCCCAGCCCTGCGGCTTCGGCGGCCTGGCCATCGCCTGCTGCGGCATCTGGACGGGCTGCGCGGCGACGGCGTCGATGTCCGCGGCGTACATCTGGTAGTGCTGCGAGCCCTTCCAGCGGCCCGCCCAGTCGTAGTCGCGGTAGTTCTCGAAGGCGGAGAAGACGTCGGCCCAGGTGGAGTAGCCGAAGAAGTTCAGCGCCTCCTCCGGCGGGCCGAAGTACGCCACGGAGCCGCCGGGCGCCATGACGAGCAGCTTGTCGCAGAGGCCCAGCTCGGCCACCGAGTGGGTGACGACGAGGACCGTGCGGCCGTCGTCCGCGAGGCCGCGGAGCAGCTGCATGACGTCGCGGTCCATGCCCGGGTCGAGGCCGGAGGTCGGCTCGTCCAGGAAGATCAGCGAGGGCTTGGTGAGGAGCTCCAGGGCGACGGAGACGCGCTTGCGCTGGCCACCGGAGAGGGAGGTGACCTTCTTCTCCTTGTGGATGTCGAGCTTGAGCTCGCGCAGCACCTCGTCGATGCGGGCCTCGCGCTCGGCCGCGGCGGTGTCGCCGGGGAAGCGGAGCTTGGCCGCGTAGCGCAGCGCCTTCTGGACCGTCAGCTCCTTGTGCAGGATGTCGTCCTGCGGGACCAGACCGATGCGCTGGCGCAGCTCGGCGAACTGCTTGTAGAGGCTGCGGTTGTCGTAGAGGACGTCGCCCTCGTTGGCCGGGCGGTAGCCGGTCAGCGCCTTGAGCAGCGTGGACTTGCCGGAGCCGGACGGGCCGATGACGCCGATCAGCGACTTCTCCGGGACGCCGAAGGTGACGTCCTTGAGGATCTGCTTGCCGCCGTCGACCGTGACCGTGAGGTGGCGGGCCGAGAAGGAGACCGAGCCGGTGTCGACGAACTCTTCCAGCTGACCGCCGACGATGCGGAAGGTCGAGTGGCCGACGCCGACGATGTCCTGCGGGCCGAGGAGGGCCGTGCCGCCCTTGGGGATCGGCTGGCCGTTGACGTACGTGCCGTTGTGCGAGCCGAGGTCGCGGATCTCGAAGCGGCCGTCGGGCGTCGCGTGGAACTCGGCGTGGTGCCGCGAGACCTGGAGGTCGGAGACGACCAGCTCGTTCTCGAGGGCACGGCCGATGCGCATCACGCGGCCGAGGTCCAGCTGGTAGAAGGTGGTCGGGCTGCGGTGGTCGCCGTAGGGCGACGGCGCCCCCGCGGCGCCGCCGGGGTGCCCCTGGGCGGGTCCCTGCTGGTGCGGGACCTGCGGCTGGACGGGCGGCTGCTGTACGGGCGGCTGCTGCCAGTTCTGCTGCTGCGCCTGCTGCGGCGGCGCCTGGTGCGTGGCCCAGTCGGCCTGGGCGGCGGCCGCGCCGGCGGGCTGGTGGGCCGGGGCCTGCTGGGCCGGGGCCTGCTGCTGGGGCGCCTGCTGCGCGGCGGCCGCGCCGGTGGCGGCGAGATTCAGCCGCGGCCCGTCGGTCGCGTTGCCCAGGTGTACGGCCGAACCAGGGCCGATCTCCACCTGGTGGACCCTCTGGCCCTGGACGAAGGTGCCGTTCGTGGAGCCGTGGTCCTCGATGACCCAGTTCCGGCCGCCCCAGCTGATGGTGGCGTGGCGCCACGAGACCCTGGCATCGTCGATGACCAGGTCACCCTGCGGGTCCCTGCCCAGGGTGTACGACCGGGACGGATCGAGCGTCCAGGTCCTGCCGTTCAATTCCAGTACGAGTTCTGGCACTCCATGCCCCACTACTTGTCCCCCGATGTACCCCCGTCTTCGGGAGTCCAGGGATGGCGAATCATCCTGGGGAACTATTTCAGGCCCGGTCCCGTCCAGGAAAGTCGGGCCGCGTGAAGACCTTCGGAACGAGCCCCGGGCGAGCTCTGGACCACTCGGGTGTCCGCAGGGCGGGACGGGGGGTCGGAGGGAACCAGGTGCCCGATACGGTGGAACCACCATGAGCGCATCGCAGACCTCAGACGTTCCCACCCTTCTCGTCAAGATCTTCGGGAAGGACCGTCCCGGGATCACCGCGGGACTCTTCGACACCCTCGCCGCCTACTCCGTCGACGTCGTGGACATCGAGCAGGTGGTCTCCCGCGGCCGCCTCGTCCTGTGCGCGCTCGTCACCGAGCCGACCGTCGCCTCGGCGGGCGAACTCAGGGCCACCGTGCACAGCTGGGCCGAGTCGCTGAAGCTCCAGGCCGAGATCATCTCCGGCACGGGCGACAACCGTCCCCGTGGTGAGGGACGCTCGCACGTCACCGTGCTCGGCCACCCGCTCACCGCGGAGCAGACGGCGGCCATAGCGGCCAGGATCGCGGAGACCGGCGGCAACATCGACCGCATCTTCCGCCTCGCCAAGTACCCGGTGACGGCGGTGGAGTTCGCCGTCTCGGGCTGCGAGACCGAACCGCTGCGGACCGCGCTGGCCACCGAGGCGCACAGCGTCGGCGTCGACGTGGCCGTGGTCTCCGCCGGGCTGCACCGGCGGGCCCAGCGGCTCGTCGTCATGGACGTCGACTCGACCCTGATCCAGGACGAGGTGATCGAGCTCTTCGCCGCGCACGCGGGCTGCGAGGACAAGGTCGCCGAGGTGACGGCGGCGGCGATGCGCGGCGAGCTGGACTTCGAGCAGTCGCTCCACGCGCGCGTGGAGCTGCTCGCCGGCCTCGACGCCTCGGTGGTCGACAAGGTCCGCGCCGAGGTGCGGCTGACGCCCGGCGCCCGGACCCTGATCCGTACGCTCAAGCGGCTCGGCTAC
Organism: Streptomyces sp. NRRL B-24572; assembly: GCF_002156145.1. Classification (NCBI taxonomy): domain Bacteria; kingdom Bacillati; phylum Actinomycetota; class Actinomycetes; order Kitasatosporales; family Streptomycetaceae; genus Streptomyces; species Streptomyces sp. NRRL B-24572. The sequence goes on from NZ_MWIG01000266.1 coordinate 4,708, forward strand.
CAGGTGGGTGTCGTCTCCGGCGGGTTCACGCAGGTCACCGACGATCTGAAGGAGCGTCTCGGCCTCGACTTCGCCTCGGCCAACACGCTGGAGATCGTGGACGGGAAGCTCACAGGGCGGGTCACCGGCGAGATCGTCGACCGGGCGGGCAAGGCGCGGCTGCTGCGCCGGTTCGCCTCAGAGGCGGGGGTGCCGCTGGCGCAGACGGTGGCGATCGGCGACGGGGCGAACGACCTGGACATGCTGAACGCGGCCGGGCTCGGGGTGGCGTTCAACGCGAAGCCGGTGGTGCGTCAGGCGGCCCACACGGCGGTGAACGTGCCGTTCCTGGACACCGTGCTGTACCTGCTCGGCATCACGCGCGAAGAGGTCGAGGCCGCGGACTTCGGCGAGGACGATCTGCCGCACTGAGCGGCGGGAGCACGCAGCAGGGCCCGGGTGTCGTCGACACCCGGGCCCTGCTGCGTACGGAGTCACGCGTACGGGATCAGGCGTGCGGGATCAGGCGTGCGGGGTCCAGAAGTCGACCAGCTTGCCCACACCGTGCTCCACGGACTTCCAGGAGCCGTTGAAGGTGAGGACGGCGAAGGCGGAGGTCGGGAAGCCGCTGCGGTTCATCCGGGGCAGGAGGTCGCCCTCGGTCTCGCCCGCGAGGGCGTCGGCGAGCGCGTGCATGCCGGGGTTGTGGCCGATGAGCAGGAGGTTGTTCACGGTGTCCGGGGTCTCGTTGACCAGGGCGATGAGTTCGCCGAGGGAGGCCTCGTACATTCGCTCCTCGTACACCGTCTTGGGGCGCACGGGCAGCTCGTGGACGGCCAGCTTCCACGTCTCGCGGGTGCGGAGGGCGGTCGAGCAGAGGGCCAGGTCGAAGGTGATGCCGCTGTCGGCGAGCTTGCGGCCGGCCACCGGGGCGTCCTTGCGGCCTCGCTCGGCGAGGGGTCGCTCGTGGTCGGACTCGTCGTTCCAGTCTGCCTTCGCGTGCCGGAGGAGCACGATGCTGCGGGGTGTATCGACGCTCATGGTCCACAGCTTCGCACGAAACAGGCCACTCCGACTCAGAGAGGGAGGGTTTGCCAGAGGTGCTCCAGGACCCGGCCGACCGCGAGCTCACCCGCGGTCGCCTCCGCCCCGCCCGGCCCGGCCATGAGCACCAGGAGGGCGAGGAAGGCGGCGGCCGGGAGGACGAGGGCCCACCAGGGCAGCCGGGTGTCGACGCCGGTGGTCGTGGTCCGGATGCCGGGGTGCGTGGGGGCCGACATGGCCGCCTCCGTGGGTGAGTTCCGTGCTTTCGCCGTTGTCACCAACGTACGGAGCGCGCGTCCTCCGGCCCATCAGGTGATCCACCCACTTCACCCTGAGACCCGCCCCCTAGGGGGTGCGGGGGTTATCCCCCGCTCAGGGGGAGGCGAAGGAGGCGATGACGGCGATGACGACCGTGATGCCGAGCATCGCGCCGAGCACGAGGAGCAGCTTCTTCTGGCCGTTCTGGGGATTGGGTTCGAGGACTGGCATGGGAACAGTCTCGCATCTCAGCATTCGTCCTCGACCGTCCGGTCCCGGCCGGCCAGGGTTCCGACGATCATCTGCGGCACCATCAGTCCGCCCATGAGCACGACGGGCAGTCCCCAGCCGCCGCTGTGCTGGTAGAGCACGCCGACGAGGAGGGGGCCGGGGATCGAGATCAGGTAGCCGACGCTCTGTGCGAAGGCGGAGAGCCGGACGACGCCGGCGCCGGTGCGCGAGCGCATGCCGATCATCGTGAGGGCGAGCGGGAAGGAGCAGTTGGAGACGCCGAGGAGCACCGCCCAGACCCAGGCCCCGGAGGCGGGGGCGAGGAAGAGTCCGGTGTAGCCGGTGAGTCCGCACAGGCCGAGGGCGACGACGATCGGGCCCTGGTTCTTCATGCGGGTCGCGAGGCGGGGGATGACGAAGGCGAGCGGGACGCCCATGACCATGGTGACGGCGAGGAGCACGCCCGCGGTGGTGGCGGGGACGCCGGCGTCGCGGAAGATCTGCGGCATCCAGCCCATGGTGATGTAGGCGCCGGTGGCCTGGAGGCCGAAGAAGACGCCGAGTGCCCAGGCGGTGCGGCTGCGGGTGATGCGCGGCGCGGGGGCCTGCGGTGCCGGGGCCTGCGGTGCCGCTTCCGGGGGCGCCGTGAGGGCCGTGTCGCCGCCCCGGTCGCGCAGGAACGGGATCCAGGGCAGGACGGCGAGTGCGGCGAGGACCGCCCAGACGCCGAGGCCGAGGCGCCAGCCGCCGCCGAGGGCGTCGGTCATGGGGACGGTCGCGGCCGCGGCGATGGAGGTGCCGAGGGCGAGCGCCATGGAGTAGAGGCCGGTCATGCTGCCGACGCGGTCGGGGAAGTACCGCTTGACGATGACGGGCATCAGGACGTTGCTGACGGCGATGCCCATGAGGGCGAGGGCGCTGGCGGCGAGGAAGGCGGCGGTGCCGGTCGCGAAGGGCCTCAGGACGAGGCCGGCGAAGATCGCGGCCATGCCCGCGCAGACGACGGCGGCGGGGCCGAAGCGGCGGGCGAGGCGGGGTGCGGTGATGCCGAAGACCGCGAAGCAGAGCGGGGGGACGGAGGTGAGGACGCCGGCGACGCTGCCGCTCATGTGGAGGTCTTCGCTGACCTCTTCGAGGAGGGCGCCGAGGCTGGTGATGGCGGGGCGCAGGTTGAGGGCGGCCAGGACGAGTCCGACGGCGACGAGGCCGAGGAGCCGGCGGCGTGCCGGGGCGGCACGCTCCGGTGCGGGAGGGTCCCCGGCCGCGGTGGCCGCCGTGGTGGTCCCGGTCGGTCGTGCGGTGGTCTCCGCCGGCTGTGCGGCGGGGTCGAGGGTCTTCGGCTCGTCAGGCATGGACCCATCATAGAATCATGGGATGATTGGTTGTCCAATCTCGAACCAATCGTGAACGGTCCACGCTCGCACGAATGGGAAGGCGTTCCATGGCCCTCGGTCACCCCCGGCGCACCGGTCTCTCCGATCAGGTGATCGCCGAGCTGCGGAACCAGATCACCTCCGGCGAGTGGCCGGTGGGTTCACGCATCCCGACCGAACCCGAACTGGTCGAGCAGCTGGGCGTCGCCCGCAACACGGTCCGCGAGGCGGTCCGCGCGCTCGCGCACAACGGCCTGCTCGACATCCGCCAGGGCTCGGGGACGTACGTCGTCGCCACCAGCGAGCTGGCGGGCGTGATGCACCGGCGCTTCGCCGGCTCCGACCCCCGGCACGTCGCCGAGCTGCGCTCGACGCTGGAGTCCGCCGCGGCCCGGTTCGCGGCCGGGCGGCGCACCGAGCGGGACCTGAAGCAGCTGGACGCCCTGCTCGGGCGCCGCGAGGAGGCGTGGGAGTCCGGGGACGCGGAGCGGTTCGTGACGGCCGACTCGGCCTTCCACCACGCGGTCGTCGCCGCCTCGGGCAACGAGGTGCTGACGGAGCTCTACGCGGACCTGGGCGACCTGCTGCGGGACTGGCTGCGCGACGACGTGGGGCAGGTGCTGCGGCCGGAGAACCACATGGACCACGCGCGCCTGGTGGACGCGATCCGCGAGGGCGATGCCGAGCGGGCCGGCACGGAGGCGGCCGGCTACGCCTTCATGTGCCTCAGGAGCCCCGTACCGGAAGCGGACCCGGCGCGGGAAGCGGGCCCCGTGCCGGAGGAGACCCGGGAGCAGGGGAAGCAGGAGCCGGATCCGCCGGCTCGTGCGTGACCCAGGCGGACCGGACCTCTTTCCAGCAACGGCCGGCGACCTGGGCGTAGTCGGCGGGTCCGACCTCCACGGGGGCGCTGTCGGTGTCGAGGTCCCACCAGCGGTCGCACTCGACGTGGAGGCGGATCCGGTCGGTGCGGGGGTAGGGGTTGCTGCAGTGGGCGGTGACGCGGGAGCCCTCGACGAGGGTGCGGCAGGAGGCTCCGAAGTTCTCCGGCTCCTCGGTCGCCGGGGAGGTGACGGGGAGCTCCTCGGTGGGGGCGGGAGCGGTCCGCACCTCGGCGGCGACGGCTGTCCCGGTGATCAGAACGGCTACGGAGGCGATCGCCCCGAAGCCGTGACGTATCGCGCGCATGCCCGTACCTCCTCCCCGTCAGCAGCAGAACATCACGCTCTGCCCCAGTCTGGGGTCGTTCGGGCTACTTTTCGAGTCGTGCAGGACTTGCGGAACGGCGAGGGCCGTGTGTCCGCCACCCGGGCGGACACACGGCCCCCTGCCTGCCGTGCCGTGCGGTTACGCGCCGATGGCGTGCAGACCGCCGTCGACGTGGATGATCTCGCCCGTGGTCTTCGGGAACCAGTCCGAGAGCAGCGCGACGATGCCGCGGCCGGCCGGCTCCGGGTCCGCGAGGTCCCACTCCAGCGGGGAACGGGTGTCCCAGACCGAGGCCAGCTCGCCGAAGCCCGGGATGGACTTCGCGGCCATGGAGCCGAGCGGGCCCGCCGAGATCAGGTTGCAGCGGATGTTCTGCTTGCCGAGGTCGCGCGCCATGTAGCGGCTGGTGGCCTCCAGGGCGGCCTTGGCCGGGCCCATCCAGTCGTACTGCGGCCAGGCGAACTGCGCGTCGAAGGTCAGGCCGACGACCGAACCGCCCTCGGACATCAGCGGCAGCAGCGCCATCGTCAGCGACTTCAGGGAGAAGGCGGAGACGTGCATGGCGGTGGCCACGGACTCGAACGGCGTGTTCAGGAAGTTGCCGCCGAGCGCGTCCTGCGGCGCGAAGCCGATGGAGTGCACGATGCCGTCGAGGCGGTCGCCCAGGTGCTCGCGGACCTGGCCCTCCAGGCGGGCGAGGTGCTCGTCGTTGGAGACGTCGAGCTCCAGGACCTTCACCTTGTCGGGGTGGGGCAGCTTCTTGGCGATGCGCTCGGTCAGCGTCGGCCGGGGCCAGGCGGTGAGGATGATCTCCGCACCCTGCTCCTGGGCCAGCTTCGCGGCGTGGAAGGCGATGGAGGACTCCATCAGCACACCGGTGATGAGGATGCGCTTGCCCTCGAGAATTCCGCTCATGGTGATCAGTGACCCATGCCCAATCCGCCGTCAACCGGGATGACGGCTCCAGTGATGTACGAGGCGTCGTCGGAGGCGAGGAACCTCACCGCCGCGGCGATCTCCTCCGGCTGCGCGTAACGGCCCAGCGGCACCTGCGACACGATGCCCGCGCGCTGCTCGTCGGTGAGCACCGCGGTCATGTCGGTGTCGACGAAGCCGGGGGCGACGACGTTGAAGGTGATGTTGCGCGAGCCGAGCTCACGCGCGAGGGAGCGGGCGAAGCCGACCAGGCCGGCCTTGGAGGCGGCGTAGTTGGCCTGGCCCGCGGAGCCCAGCAGACCGACGACCGAGGAGATCAGGACGACGCGGCCCTTCTTGGCGCGCAGCATCCCGCGGTTGGCACGCTTGACGACCCGGAAGGTGCCGGTGAGGTTGGTGTCGAGGACGGACGTGAAGTCCTCCTCGGTCATGCGCATGAGGAGCTGGTCCTTCGTCACGCCGGCGTTGGCCACGAGGACCTCCACCGGACCGTGCTTCTCCTCGATCTCCTTGTAGGCCGTCTCCACCTGCTCCGCGTCGGTGATGTCGCACTTGACGGGAAGGCAGCCGAGCTCGACCAGGGCGGCCGGGGGCTCGCCGGAGCGGTACGTGATCGCGACCTTGTCGCCGGCCTCGGCGAACGCGCGGGCGATGGCGAGGCCGATGCCCCGGTTTCCTCCGGTGACGAGAACCGAGCGGCTCAACGGATCACCCTTTCGATAGCGGTCTGGTAGCCGAAAACCTATCGGTATCGCCCCCGACATGGGGAATCGACCTCCCACAGTGGCGTACGGGCGTCACTGTCGGATCCCTACAGCTCGGGGCCGGTACGGGGCGGGTCGTCCCTCCCCGGAGGGAAGGGCTCCACCGGGGGTGCTCCCCAATGCGCCGACTCTGCCGCCCGTCCCGTGATTGACTTCCGGGGCAGTTTCAGACCGCTGTCTTCCGATCGCCGAGAGCGAGGCCGCTCGTGGTCCATCAGATCGACCCTTCGTTCGTCGCGCTGCCGTTGCGGGCGCTCGCCGACGCGGCGCTCGCCCGAGCGCGCGCGCTCGGTGCCGAGCACGCCGACTTCCGCCTGGAGCGGGTGCGCAGCGCCTCGTGGCGGCTGCGCGACGCCAAACCGTCCGGTTCCTCGGACACCACGGACCTCGGCTACGCGGTGCGGGTGGTGCACGGCGGGGCCTGGGGCTTCGCGTCCGGCGTCGACCTGACGATGGACGGGGCCGCGCGGGTCGCCTCGCAGGCGGTCGCCATGGCCAAGCTGTCGGCGAAGGTGATCGCGGCGGCCGGCTCCGACGAGCGCGTGGAGCTGGCCGAGGAGCCGGTGCACGCCGAGAAGACGTGGGTCTCCTCGTACGAGATCGACCCGTTCTCCGTGCCCGCCGAGGAGAAGAGCGCGCTGCTCGCCGACTGGAGCGCGCGGCTGCTCGGGGCGGAGGGCGTGGCGCACGTGGACGCCTCGCTGCTCACCGTCCACGAGAACAAGTTCTACGCGGACACGGCCGGCACCGTGACCACCCAGCAGCGCGTCCGGCTGCACCCGCAGCTCACGGCCGTCGCCGTGGACGAGACGACCGGCGAGTTCGACTCGATGCGGACGATCGCGCCGCCGGTCGGGCGTGGCTGGGAGTACCTGACGGGGACCGGCTGGGACTGGGACAAGGAACTCGACGAGATCCCGGGGCTGCTCGCCGAGAAGATGCGGGCGCCGAGCGTGGAGGCGGGCCGGTACGACCTGGTCGTGGACCCGTCGAACCTGTGGCTGACGATCCACGAGTCCATCGGGCACGCCACCGAGCTGGACCGGGCGCTGGGCTACGAGGCGGCGTACGCGGGCACCTCGTTCGCCACCTTCGACCAGTTGGGGAAGCTGGCGTACGGCTCCTCGATCATGAACGTGACGGGTGACCGGACCGCCGAGCACGGTCTCGCGACGGTCGGCTTCGACGACGAGGGCGTCGAGGCGCAGAGCTGGGACCTGGTGAAGGACGGCACGCTCGTCGGCTACCAGCTGGACCGGCGGATCGCGAAGCTCACGGGCCTCGGCCGGTCGAACGGCTGCGCCTTCGCGGACTCCCCCGCGCACGTGCCGGTGCAGCGGATGGCGAACGTCTCGCTCCAGCCGGACCCGGGCGGTCTGTCGACGGAGGACCTGATCGGGGGCGTGGAGCGGGGCATCTACGTGGTCGGCGACCGGTCCTGGTCGATCGACATGCAGCGCTACAACTTCCAGTTCACCGGTCAGCGCTTCTTCCGCATCGAGAACGGCCGGCTCGCCGGGCAGCTGCGGGACGTGGCGTACCAGGCGACGACCACCGACTTCTGGGGCTCCATGGAGCAGGTCGGCGGCCCGCAGACGTACGTGCTCGGTGGCGCCTTCAACTGCGGCAAGGCCCAGCCGGGCCAGGTCGCCGCCGTCTCGCACGGCTGCCCGTCCGCCCTCTTCCGGGGCGTCAACATCCTGAACACGACGCAGGAGGCCGGTCGATGAGCCGCGTCAGCAAGCCGTACGAGATCGTCGAGCGGGCCCTTGAGCTGTCCCGCGCCGACGGGTGTGTCGTCATCGCCGACGAGGAGTCCTCGGCCAATCTGCGCTGGGCGGGCAACGCGCTCACCACGAACGGCGTGACCCGGGGCCGTACCCTCACCGTCATCGCGACCGTCGACGGCGCCCAGGGCACCGCCTCCGGTGTCGTCTCGCGGTCCGCCGTGACCGTCGACGACCTGGAGCCCCTGGTCCGGGCCGCCGAGGCCGCCGCCCGCGCCGCCGGGCCCGCCGAGGACGCGCAGCCGCTGGTCGAGGGCGTGCCCGCCTCGCCCGACTTCACGGACGCCCCGGCGGAGACCTCCTCCGCCGTCTTCACCGACTTCGCCCCGGCGCTCGGCGAGGCCTTCGCACGCGCGCGTGCGGGCGGCCGCGAGCTGTACGGCTTCGCCAACCACGAGCTGACCTCCACCTACCTGGGCACGTCCACGGGGCTGCGGCTCCGCCACGACCAGCCCAACGGGACCCTGGAGCTCAACGCCAAGTCCCCCGACCGTTCGCGCTCCGCCTGGGCCGGGCGCTCGACCCGGGACTTCAAGGACGTCGACCCGGCCGCGCTCGACGCCGAGCTGGCGACCCGGCTCGGCTGGGCGGAGCGGCGGATCGAGCTGCCCGCCGGGCGGTACGAGACGCTGCTGCCGCCGACCGCCGTGGCCGACCTGCTGATCTACCAGCTGTGGTCCTCGACGGCCCGGGACGCGGTGGAGGGCCGTACGGTCTTCTCCAAGCCCGGCGGCGGCACCCGGCTCGGCGAGACGCTCTCCCCGCTGCCGCTCACGCTGCGCAGCGACCCGAACGAGCCGGGCCTGGAGTCCTCGCCGTTCGTGATCGCGCACTCCTCCGGCGACGACTCCTCCGTCTTCGACAACGGTCTGCCGATCGGGCCGGTCGACTGGGTGAAGGCCGGCGCCCTGGCGCACCTGATCACCACCCGGCACACGGCGGGGCTTACTCAGTTGCCCGTGGCGCCCGGAGCGGGGAACCTGATCCTGGACGGCGGCGGCGAGCGCTCCCTGGAGGAGATGGTCGCCTCGACGGACCGCGGTCTGCTGCTGACCTGCCTCTGGTACATCCGCGAGGTCGATCCGGCCACGCTGCTGCTGACCGGGCTGACCCGGGACGGCGTCTACCTCGTCGAGAACGGCGAGGTGGTCGGCGAGGTGAACAACTTCCGGTTCAACGAGTCGCCGGTGGACCTGCTGTCGCGGGCCTCGGAGGCGGGTCGTACGGAGAAGACGCTGCCGCGCGAGTGGAGCGACTGGTTCACCCGGGCCGCGATGCCCGCCCTGCGGGTACCGGACTTCAACATGAGCTCGGTCAGCAAGGGGGTCTGACCCCCATAGACTGATCGCGACAACTTGTTCCCCTGAGCATCACGAGGAGACGGACGACGTGACGGACATCGTCGACGAGCTGAAGTGGCGCGGGCTGTTCGCCCAGTCCACCGATGAGGACGCACTGCGCAAGGCTCTCGCGGACGGTCCCGTCACGTTCTATTGCGGTTTCGACCCGACCGCGGCCAGTCTCCACGTCGGTCACCTGGTCCAGGTCCTCACCGTCCGCCGGCTCCAGCAGGCCGGGCACCGGCCGCTGGCGCTGGTCGGCGGGGCCACCGGGCAGATCGGCGACCCGCGGCCGACGGCCGAGCGCACCCTGAACGACCCCGAGACGGTCGCGAACTGGGTGAACCGGCTGCGCTCGCAGATCGAGCCCTTCCTCTCCTTCGAGGGGGAGAACGCGGCGGTCATGGTGAACAACCTGGACTGGACCGCCGGGATGTCGGCGATCGAGTTCCTGCGGGACATCGGCAAGCACTTCCGGGTCAACAAGATGCTGACCAAGGACTCCGTCGCCCGGCGCCTGGAGTCCGAGCAGGGCATCAGCTACACCGAGTTCAGCTACCAGCTGCTCCAGGGCATGGACTTCCTGGAGCTGTACCGCCGCTACGGCTGCACCCTCCAGCAGGGCGGCTCGGACCAGTGGGGCAACCTGGTGGCCGGCCTCGACCTGATCCACCGCCTGGAGCCGGGTGCCGAGGTGCACGCGCTGGCGACCCCGCTGATGGTCAAGGCGGACGGCACCAAGTTCGGCAAGACCGAGAGCGGGGCCGTCTGGCTGGACCCGGAGATGACCACGCCGTACGCGTTCTACCAGTTCTGGCTGAACGTGGACGACCGGGACATCTCGACGTACATGCGGATCCTGTCCTTCAAGTCCCGCGAGGAGCTGGAGGAGCTGGAGGCGCAGACCGCCGAGCGGCCGCAGGCGCGGGCCGCCCAGCGGGCCCTGGCCGAGGAGCTCACCACCCTGGTGCACGGCGCCGAGCAGTGCGCGGCCGTCATCAACGCCTCCAAGGCGCTGTTCGGGCAGGGCGACCTGGCCGAGCTGGACGAGCCGACGCTCGCCGCCGCGCTCTCCGAGCTGCCGCACGCGCGCGTGTCCGAGCTGGGCCAGGTCGTGGACCTGTTCGCCGAGGTCGGTCTCGTCGCGAGCAAGTCTGCGGCGCGGCGCACGGTGAAGGAGGGCGGCGCCTACGTGAACAACGTGAAGGTGACCGCCGAGGACGCCGAGGTGTCGGCGGAGGAGCTGCTGCACGGCCGCTGGCTGGTGCTGCGGCGCGGCAAGAAGAACCTGGCGGCGATCGAGTTCGCCGGCTAGCGGGACCATGACCGGCTAGCGGGACCATGAGGAGAGGCCCGGTACGTGCGCTGTGCGCCGTACCGGGCCTCTCCTCGTGTCTCAGGCGCGCTGCCTGCCGCCCTTGACCGAAGCCCACAGCATGTCACCCACGGCGACGACGGCGACGGCGCCGGCCAGCTGGAGCAGGTGCCGGGTCCAGTCGATGCCCCGGGTGTCGTTGACTCCGATCCAGGTCGCGACCGCGTTGCCGAGCACGCTGCCGAGAATGCCGAACACGGTCGTCAGCCACAGCGGGATCTGCTGTTTGCCGGGCAGGATAGCCTTCGCGATCAGACCGAGGACGAATCCCACGATGATCGCCCACAACCAACTCATCGTCGCCTCCTAGTGAGCATGTGGGCCCAGTCTCGGCCCCTCGGCCATGCGGCGCATGTCGGACGACGCCACACGTGCCCCGGTCTCGTGGGACGTGGAGGGCGGGCGTACCGTGGAATCAGGTCCGGACCGGGGAGGGTCCGGCACGACCTGTGGGCGGTGAACGGCGATGCTGAAGCATGGCGGGACCGAGGTCTTCCGGATCACGGGGGCCCGGCAAGGGCTCGCCGACGACGTGCGGGGACGGCAGCGGCGCTACGTCATCTCGATGACGGTGCGGACGCTCTCCGTGATCGCCGCGACGGTGCTGTGGAACGTCGAGCGGCACGTGGCCTTCGTGGCGCTGGGCCTGGGGCTCCTGCTCCCCTACATCGCGGTGGTGATCGCCAACGCGGGACGCGAGAGGGCTCCGTCCCTTCCCTCCACCTTCGTCCCCACCCCGGTGCGTCCCGCGCTCGACCCCCCGAACCTCAAGAAAACCTCAGATCAATCATGACGATCCGGTGCACCGCACCCCAGGCGCCGTGACATACTGCCTACGCGCTCCGCATCCCCCGTCGGAGCGACGGACCGATGCCGGGCAGCTCCCCCCGTGGCTGCCCGGCATCGCTGTTGCTGGACAATGATCAGGTGAGCGAAGAGAAGCCGATCTGTTCCGCCAAGGGGTGCCGCGCCGACGCCGTCTGGGTCCTCGCGTGGAACAACCCCAAGCTGCACACGCCCGAGCGGCGCAAGACCTGGCTCGCGTGCGAGGAGCACCGCGAGCACCTCTCCCAGTTCCTGGGCGTACGGGGCTTCCTGAAGGACGTCGTCCCGCTGGCCGAGTGGGAGTCCGAGGAGACCCACTAGGCCTCAACCGGGCCTCAACCAGGCCTCAGCCGCCGATCGCCGACATCGGGCGCTCGGGCTGGAGGAAGCTCGGGTCGTCGAGACCGGAGCCGGCCTTCTTGCCCCACATGGCCTTCTTCCAGAGCTCCGCGACCGTCTCGTCCGGGGCCTCCGAGCGCAGCGCGGCCCGCAGGTCCGTCTCCTCGGTGGCGAAGAGGCAGGTGCGCACCTGTCCGTCGGCGGTGAGCCGGGTGCGGTCACAGGCCCGGCAGAACGGGCGGGTGACGGAGGCGATGACGCCGACCGTGTGCGGTCCGCCGTCGACGACCCAGCGCTCGGCGGGGGCCGAGCCGCGCTCCTCGGAGCCCTCGGGCGTGAGGGTGAAGCGGGTGCGCAGGGACTCCAGGATGTCCCCGGCGGTGATCATGCCGTCGCGCTTCCAGCCGTGCTGGGCGTCCAGGGGCATCTGCTCGATGAAGCGGAGCTCGTACCCCTCCTCCATCGCCCAGGCGAGGAGGTCGGGGGCCTCGTCGGCGTTGAGCCCGGGCATCAGGACGGCGTTGACCTTGACCGGGGTGAGGCCGGCCTCGCGGGCGGCGGTCATGCCGTCGAGGACGTCCTGGTGGCGGTCGCGCCGGGTGAGGGTCTTGAAGACCTCGGGGCGCAGGGTGTCCAGGGAGACGTTGACCCGGTCGAGGCCTGCCGCCTTGAGGGCGGCGGCGGTGCGCTTGAGTCCGATGCCGTTGGTGGTGAGGGACATCCGGGGGCGGGGCTCCAGGGCGGCGCAGCGCTCGACGATCCCGACGAGGCCGGGGCGGAGCAGCGGCTCGCCGCCGGTGAAGCGGACCTCGGTGACGCCGAGGTCGGTGACCGCGATGCGGATCAGGCGGACGATCTCGTCGTCGGTGAGGAGGTCCGGCTTGGCGAGCCACTGGAGGCCCTCCTCCGGCATGCAGTACGTGCAGCGCAGATTGCACCGGTCCGTGAGCGAGACGCGCAGGTCAGTGGCCACACGGCCGTAAGTGTCGATGAGCACTGTGGGCCCCCTCCCCGTTGTCCGGATGCGTGTGATGTCGAGCCTACGCGAGCGCGCGGACAACGAGCAGGGCAGATTGTCACGAGGACCGACGCGGCCGCATCGTAGAACTCTACGACGCGGCCGTCGGGCGGATGCGGAACGTATACGACTCAGTGCGCTCCGACGCCGGTGAGGGACTTGACCTCCAGCTCCGCGTACTTGCCCCTGTCCGGCTCCTCCTTGGAGAGGACGGAGCCGAGCCAGCCGAGCAGGAAGCCGAGCGGGATGGAGACGATGCCGGGGTTCTCCAGCGGGAACCAGTAGAAGTCCACGGTCTTGAACATCGACGTGGGCTTGCCGGAGACGACCGGCGAGAAGAGCACGAGGACGACGGCGGAGACCAGACCCCCGTAGATCGACCACAGCGCGCCCTGGGTGGTGAACCGCTTCCAGAAGAGCGAGTAGAGGATCGTCGGCAGGTTGGCCGAGGCGGCGACCGCGAAGGCGAGGGCGACGAGACCGGCGACGTTGAGGTCGCGGGCGAGGGCGCCGAGCGCGATGGAGACGATGCCGATGAAGACGGTCGCCCAGCGGGCGGCCTTCACCTCCTCCTGCTCGGTGGCCTTCCCGCGCCGGATGACGTTGGCGTAGATGTCGTGGGCGAAGGACGAGGAGGAGGCCAGGGTCAGGCCGGCGACGACGGCGAGGATGGTCGCGAAGGCGACGGCGGAGATGACGGCGAGGAGGATCGCGCCGCCGGTGGAGTCGGGTCCGCCGCCGATCTCCAGGGCCGCGAGCGGGGCGGCCGTGTTGCCGGCCTTGTTGGAGGCGACGATGTCGCCGTTCTTGAGGAGGGCGGCGGCGCCGAAGCCGAGGACGATCGTCATCAGGTAGAAGGCGCCGATGATGCCGATGGCCCAGTTGACGGACTTACGGGCGGCCTTGGCGGTCGGCACCGTGTAGAAGCGGATCAGGATGTGGGGCAGTCCTGCGGTGCCGAGGACGAGCGCGATGCCGAGCGAGAGGAAGTCGAGCTTGGAGGTGGCGGTGGCGCCGTACTTGAGGCCGGGCTCCAGGAAGGCGTCGCCCTTGCCGCTGTTGGTGGCGGCGGCGCCGAGCAGCTCCGAGACGTTGAAGTGGAACTTGAGGAGGATGAGGAAGGTGATCAGGAGCGTGCCCGCGATGAGCAGGACCGCCTTGACCATCTGCACCCAGGTGGTGCCCTTCATGCCGCCGATCGTCACGTACACGATCATCAGGAGGCCGACCAGGGCGACGATCCCGATCTTGCCGCCGTCGCTGGTGATGCCGAGCAGCAGCGAGACGAGGACGCCCGCGCCCGCCATCTGGGCGAGCAGGTAGAAGATGGAGACGACGATCGTCGAGGTGCCGGCGGCGGTGCGGACGGGCCGCTGGCGCATCCGGTAGGCGAGGACGTCGCCCATGGTGAACCGGCCGGAGTTGCGCAGCGGTTCGGCGACCAGGAGCAGGGCGACGAGCCAGGCGACGAGGAAGCCGATCGAGTACAGGAAGCCGTCGTAGCCGAAGAGGGCGATGGCTCCGGCGATGCCGAGGAAGGACGCGGCGGACATGTAGTCGCCGGAGATCGCGAGGCCGTTCTGGAAGCCGGTGAACTGGCGTCCGCCGGCGTAGAAGTCGGCGGCGCTGCGGGTCTGGCGGCCGGCCCGGACGGTGATGACGAGGGTGGCGACGACGAAGGCGCCGAACAGGGCGATGATCAGGGGCCGGTGCTCGGTGGTGGCGTTGCCGGCCGCGAGCAGGACGGGGGTGCTCATGCGTCGCCCTCCATACGGGTTCTGATGGCCTCGGCCTTGGGGTCGAGCCGGTTCGCCGCGTGCCGCGAGTAGAGCCAGGCGATGAGGAACGTGGTGAGGAACTGGCCGAGACCGAGGACGAGGGCCACGTTGATGTTGCCGAAGAGCTTGGTGCCCATGAAGCCGCCCGCGTAGTTGGAGAGCAGCACGTACAGCAGGTACCAGGTGATGAAGGCCAGGGTGAGGGGGAAGGCGAAGGAGCGGTGGGTGCGGCGCAGTTCGCCGAACTCCTCGCCCTCCTGCACCTCGATGAACTGCTCCGTGGTGGGCGACGCGGGACCGTGGTCGGTCTCCGTGCCGTTTCTGGGCGGCGGCGGTGCTTCGGTAGCCACGGAATCTCCTCGTGACGCGGGGACGGACGGCATGGTCAAGGGGGCCTCACCAGGGGTGCGGGAAGCGGGGCTCCGAGCGGAGCTCCTCCCCTGCCCAACGGCACGGAGCGGGAAGCGAAGCGGTTCAACCGAGGGATTTCCTTGAACAGATCTTCATGAAGTCTTCTCAACTCATTGAAGGTTCGGGAAGATCAGCGATAGCTTCACTCGTCATGCACCTGTCGGCACGCAAACCCGCGCGCGGACAGTACATACGGATGATGTGGAGAACCCATGGCTCATCTGGGATCGAGGCGCGGCCGAGCTCTCGCTCTGCCGGTAGGTCTCGCGCTCACGGCCTCGCTCGGCTTCCTGGCCCCCGGCGCCGCCTCCGCCGCGGAACTGAGCGACGCTCCGGCCACCGTGGCCTCTTTCAGCGGCCCGAAGCTCTCGTACGTCGTCAACGTCGAGGGTGGCCGCTGGACCGCCGACTCCGTGCGGAAGTCGATCGCCGCCGCGGGCGGCGAGGTGGTCATCTCGTACGACCAGATAGGCGTGATAGTCGTCCACTCGCAGAACCCCGAGTTCGCGAAGACGATCCGACAGGCGCGTGGCGTCCTGTCGGCCGGTGCGACCCGCACCGCCCCGCTCTCCGTCCAGTCCGACGACTCCGTCGACGAGGGCGCGCAGACGCTGTCCGCCGCCGAGGCGAAGGCGGCCGCGGCCGCCGCCACGGACGGTCAGGACCCGCTGGAGCCCCTGCAGTGGGACCTCCCGGCGATCAAGGCCGACAAGGCGCACGAGAAGACCCTCGGCAGCAGCCGGGTCACCGTCGGCATCATCGACACGGGCGTCGACGACACCCACCCGGACCTGGCGCCGAACTTCGACGCCTCCAAGTCCGCCAACTGTGTGACCGGCGTGGCGAACACCACCGCCGGTTCGTGGCGTCCGAACAAGGGCGAGAGCGACCACGGCACGCACGTCGCCGGCACCATCGGCGCCGCCAAGAACGGCATCGGCATCACCGGTGTCGCGCCGGGCGTGAAGCTCGCCGGCATCAAGGTGGCGAACCCGGACGGCTTCTTCTACACCGAGGCCGTGGTCTGCGGCTTCGTGTGGGCGGCCGATCACGGCGTCGACATCACGAACAACAGCTACTACACCGACCCGTGGATGTTCGCCTGCAAGAACGACGAGGACCAGAAGGCCCTCATCGAGGCGGTCACCCGGGCGACCCGCTACGCGGAGAAGAAGGGCACGGTGAACGTCGCCGCGGCCGGCAACTCCAAGTTCGACCTGGCGGCCGACACGATCACGGACACCACCAGCCCGAACGACACCACGGCGGTCCCCCGTGACGTCGACCCGTCGGAGTGCTTCGACTACCCGTCCATGCTGCCGGGCGTCGTGACGGTCTCCGCGACCGGTGCCAAGGGCCTGAAGGCGTCCTACTCCAACTACGGCATGGGCGTCATCGACGTCGCGGCGCCGGGCGGTGACAGGACCGAGTACCAGACCCCGGACGCCCCGGCGGTCAACGGCCGCATCCTGTCGACCACGGTCGACGGCGGCTACAACTACAAGGCCGGTACGTCGATGGCCTCGCCGCACACCGCCGGTGTGCTCGCGCTGCTGAAGTCGACGCACCCGAACGCCAGCCCGGCGGCGCTGAAGGCGCTGCTGTACGCGCAGGCCGACGAGCACGCGTGCACCAACCCGTACGACATCAACGCCGACGGTGTCGTCGACGCCGTCTGCCAGGACGGCGCGGACAAGAGGAACGGCTTCTACGGAGCCGGCATCGTGGACGCGCTGGCCGCCGTGAAGTAAGCGGTACGGCACGGTCGGAGGGCCCTGGTGTGGTGTGCCACGCCAGGGCCCTTTCGCATGGCACTCGTGGCACCGAGTGCCACACTGTGGTCATGGACAGCACAGTACGTACGGGTACGGAGTTGTTGTGGTCGGCCCTCGGCGGCGATCCCGCCCTCGTCGACCGCGTGGAGTACGGCGGGGTCTCCGGGCTGCTTGCCGCGCGGCTGCCGGTGATGGACCTGGCGCGCGCGACGGTCGCGGCCTGCTCGCTCGCCGCCGTGGAGCACGCGGGGCTGCCGGGGCCGGTGCGGGTGGACGACGGGGCCGTCGCCACCGCCTTCGTGAGCGAGCGTCACCTGCGGGTCGACGGGCGGGCGCCGGTGAACTTCGCGCCGCTGTCGCGGTTCTGGCGGGCGGCCGACGGGTGGGTCCGTACGCACGCCAACTACCCGCACCACAAGGCGGCTCTGCTGACGGCCCTGGGCGTCCCGGACTCCGTCGAGGCCGTCGCCGCGGCCGTCGCCGGGCGGAAAGCCGTCGAGGTCGAGACGGCGGTGTACGCGGCCGGGGGCCTGGCCGTCGCCCTGCGGACGCCCGAGGAGTGGGCGGCGGGCGAGCAGGGCCGGGAGGTGGCGGCGCGGCCGCTGCTGACCCGGGAGCGCCTCGACGAGGCGGCGCCTCGGGCCCGGGGCGGGCGGCCGCTGCGGGTCCTCGACCTCACGCGGGTGATCGCCGGGCCCGTCGCGACCCGGACCCTCGCACTGCTCGGCGCGGACGTGCTGCGGATCGACCCGCCGGGCAACCCCGAACTGCCGGACCAGCACGCGGACGGGGACGTCGGCAAGCGGACGGCCGCGCTGGACCTGGGCCGGGCGTCGGACCGGCGGACCTTCGACGAACTCCTCGACTCCGCCGACGTGTTGGTCACCGGCTACCGGCCGGGCGCGCTCGACCGGTTCGACCTGGAGCGGCCGGGTCTGGTGACCGCCCGGCTCTCCGCCTGGGGCGACTACGGGCCGTGGGGCGGGCGGCGCGGCTTCGACTCCCTGGTGCAGGTGGCGACGGGAATCGCGGCGGTGGAGGGCTCGGCGGCGGAGCCGGGGGCGCTGCCGGCGCAGGCGCTGGACCACGGCACGGGGTATCTGCTCGCGGCGGCGGTCCTGCGGTCGCTGACGGAGCAGCGGGCGGAGGGCGGCAGCCGACTGGTCCGGCTGGCCCTGGCCCAGACGGGCCACTGGCTGACGCACTCGCTGCCGCGGTACGAGCCGGAGCGGTACCTCGTCGAGACGGAGGGGCCGCTGGGGCGGTTGCGGCATGCGGTGTCGCCGGTGTCGTACGAGGGCGGGCCTGCGGGCTGGACCCGGGCGCCGGGCCTGCCTGGGACCGATGCGCCAAAGTGGCCCGGGGCCTGACGTGGCCCGTCCCGGTGCGGGGCTCTACGCGCCGCCGGGCCGGCCCCGTGCCGCCGGGCCGTACGGGCGAGGGCGGAACGGGACGGGCTCCCGCACCACCGTGTGCCCACCCGTTCCGCCCTGCGGAACGGGTGGGCACACGGTGG
>NZ_MWIG01000267.1:0-14380 GCF_002156145.1 Streptomyces sp. NRRL B-24572
GACGACCGCCGTCGCACCTGGAAGCTGCTCGGCGAGCTGTCGCAGGGCTGAGCGGGCCTCGTCGACGGGGCGCCCCTAGGTTCTTCCCGCCCTCTGGGGCGCTTCTTCGGCATGGAGCGCCTCCTCGCCCTCCGTGTCCAGGTGGGGCAGGAGGGGTCAACGGCAAGGTGCCCATCGAGAGCTACGTCCCGATGATGATGTTCGCCATCGTCTTCGGCCTCAGCATGGACTACGAGATCTTCCTGCTCTCCCGCGTCCGCGAGGCCTGGCTGCGCACCGGGGACTCCAAGGCCAGCGTCGCCCACGCCCTGGAGATCACCGCCCGGGTCATCACCTGCGCCGCACTCATCATGGTCAGCGTCTTCGCGGCCTTCATCGTCTCCGACAACATCGTCGTCAAGATGCTCGGCCTCGGCCTCGCCGCCAGCGTCCTCATCGACGCCACCGTGGTCCGCCTGCTGCTCGTGCCCGCCGTGATGACCCTCCTCGGCCGGCACGCCTGGTGGACCCCGGGCTGGCTGGACCGCCTCCTGCCCCACCTGGACACGGAGGGCGAGGAGGCGCTCCATGCCGAAGAAGCGCCCCAGAGGGCGGGAAGAACCTAGGGGCGCCCCGTCGACGAGGCCCGCTCAGCCCTGCGACAGCTCGCCGAGCAGCTTCCAGGTGCGACGGCGGTCGTCCTCGCCGCCCAGGTCCGTCGCCGTGAACACCACCTCCGTCGCCCCCGCCTCGCGATAGCGCCGTACCCCTTCGGCGACGGCCTCCTCGTCGCCGATCAGGGCCAGTTCGGCGGCCCGCTCGGCGCCCGAGAGCTCGATCACCCGCTGGTAGGAGGGAATCCGCTCGTACAGCGCGTGCGCCTCCGCCGCCTTCTCCCGTACCCCCTCGACGTCCGCCGTCACCACGCCCGGCACGAGCGCCACGATCCGGGGCGCGGGCCGGCCCGCCGCCTCCGCCGCCGCGGTCACGGCCGGGACGACGTGCTCGGCGAGAGCACGCGGACCCGCGAGGAACGGCAGGATGCCGTCGGCGAGTTCACCACTGACCCGCAGCGCCTGCGGGCCCATCGCGGCCACCAGGACCGGCACCGGCGGCCGGGCCCCCGGCACGGCCGCCGAGTACGGCGTCGTCGCGGTCAGCAGCTCGCCGTGGAAGTCGGCCTCACCGGTCTCCAGAAGCGGCCGCAGGGCGGTGAGGAACTCCCTGAGCAGCCCGATCGGCCGCTGGTACGGGAGGCCGAAGCCGGTCTCGGTCAGGTGCCGGGTGCCGAGGGCGAGCCCGAGGTGGTAGCGGCCGCCGGTGGCGGCCTGGGCGGTCTGCGCCTGGCTGGAGACGAGCAGCGGATGGCGGCCGAAGACCGGGATCGCGGACGTCCCCACCTGCAGCCCGGGCACCTCGCGCCCGACGATCGCGGCGAGCGAGGGCGAGTCGTACGCGAAGGACTGGCCGAACCACGCCGAGTGCAGGCCTGCGTCGGCCGCCTCCCTCGCGAGCTGCACCGTCTCGTCGATCGGGAGTTGCCGGGAGGTCGAGCTGAGCGTCACTCCAAGAGTCATGCACCGGGCAACCGGTGGTCACGGGGCCGGCATTCCCGTCCCCGTGTGAACAACATGTGACCCGCCGCGCCCCGTTGCGGGCCCGCACGGGCGTGGGCCCACGCCCGTACGGGGCACCGGCCGGCCCGGCGCGGGCCCGCACGGGGGCAGCGGTCCGGGGGGCTCAGGCCCGGCGGCCCGCGATCCAGCCCGTGAGTTCCGTCGGACGGTCGGTGATGACGCCGTCCACGCCGAGTTCGTCGAGGACCTTCCAGCGGGCCGCGCCGTTGACCGTCCACACGTTCACGGCGATGCCCGCCGCGTGCAGCTCGTCGACGGCGGACGGACGCACGGAGAGACCTTTGTCCGAGACGTTGTACGCGGCCAGGTGAAGGTCCTCGGCGACGGCGACCGGATCGGCGTCCAGGTTGTCGCGCAGCAGACCCAACGGCAGCTCCGGCGCCAGCTCGTGGGCGAGCCGCAGGGACGTGACGTCGAAGCTCTGGACGAAGACCCGGTCGGTCATGCCCTGGTCGCGGACCTCCTGCACGATCCGGGCCACCTCGGCCTCGGTCTGCCGGCCCTTGATCTCCAGGAGCAGATTGCCGCCGCGGGTCCGCAGGTCCGCCAACTGGGCGGCCAGGGTCGGGACGCGCGTGCCGGCGAAGACGGGGGCGAACCAGGAACCGGCGTCGAGGGCGTCCAGCTGGGCGGAGGTCAGGGAGCGGAGCGTGCCCGTCCCGTCGGTCGTCCGGTCGACGGTCGCGTCGTGGAGGATGTACGGCACGCCGTCCTTGCTGGGCTGGACGTCGTTCTCGATCCACTTGGCCCCGCCCCGCCGGGCCACCTCGTCGGAGACCAGGGTGTTCTCGGGCGCGGTGGACGAGGCGCCCCGGTGGGCGAACACGGTCAGCGGAGCCCCGGCCGCGCGGATCCAGCGGCCCGCCGGCTTGCCCGAAGGGGCGTGATGCGGCGCCGTCGGACCCGGCGTGTACGAGGCCGGCTCGGCGGACAGGGTGGGGGGAGCGGCGAGGACCAGGGCCGCGGCGAGCACCGCCGGGCCGTAACCGAAGCGCCTGCGGATCCGGGACCGGGGCGCGCGGGGCGGGAGGTGGTTCATGGACGCAGAGCTTAGGTACGGACGGTGGCCTCGCCGGGGCCCCACACCGGACGGGACGTGACGAGTCGACAAAACCTGGGCACCGGCGGGCACCGCGACATGCCACGACACGACACGACGTGCCGGGCAAGCCCCTTCGCCGAATCGTCCGGTCTGCGGCATCGTGGGGGGTGTGCCCGCAGCCGCGCCATCGGGGGACCACGGCCGGGCGTACGGAGTCAGGGGGACTCATCATGGACACCGGGACCGCACGGAGAACGGACGGCATCGCGGAGACGGCCGCACCGGGACGCCAGGAGCGCGGCAGGGGAGTGCTGGAAGGAGCGTTCGCGCTGCTCGACGCCCTGCGCCGGAACGGCGACGAGGCCGGAGTGACCGAACTCGCGCTCGCCTGCGGGGTGCCCAAGGGCAGCGTCCACCGGCTGCTCGACCAGCTGGTCGGCGTCGGCGCCGTCGAACGCAGGGGCAACCGCTACCGGGTCGGCCCGCAGCTCTACCGCCTCGGCCAGGCCTGGGAACCGCACCCCGGCCTGCGCCCCGCCGCCCGGCTGCCGCTCCAGCGCCTGCGGGCCACCACCGGCGCCAGCGTCGTTCTCGCCGTGCTGCGCGAGGACATGGCGATCACGGTGAGCTCGGTGCCCGGCGACCTGGAGCCGCTGCTCCCGGTACGGGACGGCATCGCGTTCCACCTCGACACCGCCGCGGGGAAGGCGCTGCGCGGGCACCGCCGGGGCGGGGCGGTGTTCGACCGCGAGGACGTGATGGAGGGAGTGTGCTGCGCCTCGCTGCCGGTCCGTGCCCCGGACGGCCGTACGGTCGCGGCGCTCGCCGGCATGGTCCCGGCGGGCCGCGGCCTCGACGCGCTCGCCCAGGCCGTCGCCGAGGCGGGGGCCGCCATCACCCGCACGCTGGCCCGGGGCGGCGGCCGGCGCAGACCGGTTCCGCCGGCCGCCCCCGTCCTGTAGACCCGCCGATTTCCGGGGCGCGTTCCGACCAGCGGAACGCGCGTAGAGCAGGGGCGGGCACGCCGGGCACAGTGGGTGTCGTGCCGGGGGGAAACGGCACACCGGGCCACCGGAGACGAGTGGACCGGAACCGACTGTCACGCGAGTGACCCGATGTGTCGGGGGACACACACCATGCGCAAGAACCGAGCCGCACGAATGGCCGCCACCGCCCTGCTCGGACTCGGCAGCCTCGGCGCCTTCGCCGGCACCGCGCACGCCGAGCCGATCGACTACGTGAAGATCGAGCTGTTCGAGCTGCACTGCCAGCAGAACAGCGAGGGCGACCACGACGAGGCCTACCTCAAGATCACCGACGCCAACGGCAACGCCGTCAAGGTCTGGCCCGGCAACGGCATCAAGTACCAGACGATGGGCACCGGTTACGTCCGCTCCATGGAGGACGGCAACGGCAACGCCGCGCTCATCCTCGGCAAGGAGCAGGCCCGCACCCTGACCCTGTGGGACTACGACTCCACCAGCAGCGACGACAAGCTGGGCGCCACGCTCGTCACCGGCAGCGAGGTCGGCGCCGAGACCCAGTGGCGCACGGTCGAGGGCTCCGGCGGCATCTACGTCATCGGCTACCGGGTCGTCGACATCTGACAGGTCCCCAGTGCGTGAGGAAGGGCCGTGCCGGACGTCCGGCACGGCCCTTCCTCCGTTCCGCGTCAGTCCCCGCCGGGCGCGTGCAGCTCGCCCGAGCGCGCCACCCGCGCGTACCAGCGGGCGCTGGACTTCGGCGTGCGCTCCAGGGTGTCGTAGTCCACCCGGACCGCGCCGAACCGCTTCGCGTAGCCGTACGCCCACTCGAAGTTGTCGAGCAGCGACCAGAGGAAGTAGCCGCGCACGTCCACCCCGTCCGACAGCGCCCGGTGCACCGCCTCCAGATGCGCGTGCACATAGGCGGCGCGCTCCGGGTCGTGCACCGAACCGTCCGGGCCGACCACGTCCTCGTACGCCGCCCCGTTCTCGCTGATCACCAGCGGGAGTTCGGGGTACGCGGCGGAGACCCGGGTCAGCAGGTCGTACAGCGCGCTCGGGTCGACCGCCCAGCCCATCGCCGTCGGCTCGCCCGGCGCCCGGTGGAAGGCGACCCGGTCCGCACCCGGCCACGGCGAGTGCTCGCTGTGCCCGTGGCCGTCGTCCTGCGGCTTCTCCGCACCCTCCGGGACATGCGAAACGACCGTCGGTGTGTAGTAGTTGATCGCAAGCAGGTCCAGCGGCTGGTTCGCCGTCGCCGTGTCGCCGTCCCGGGCGAAGGACCAGTCGGTCAGGTGCGCCGTGTCGGCGAGCAGGTCCTCCGGGTAGGCGCCCTCCAGCATCGGGCCCAGCCAGACCCGATTGCCGACGGCGTCGATGCGGCGGGCCGCGTCCAGGTCCTCGGCCGAAGCGGTCAGCGGCCTGATCTCGTGCAGGTTGAGCGAGACCGCGAGCTGCCGGTCCGCCGGCAGCGCGGCACGCAGCGCCTGGATCGCGAGGCCGTGCCCGAGGTTGAGGTGGTGGGCGGCGCGCAGTGCGGCCACCGGGTCGGTGCGGCCCGGGGCGTGCACCCCGGAGCCGTACCCCAGAAAGGCGCTGCACCAGGGCTCGTTGAGCGTCGTCCACCGCTTCACCCGGTCGCCGACGGCGTCGGCGACGATCCCCGCGTACTCGGCGAACCGCTCGGCGGTCGACCGCTCGGGCCAGCCGCCGGCGTCCTCCAACTCCTGCGGCAGATCCCAGTGGTAGAGGGTCAGGGCCGGCTCGACCCCGGCGGCGAGCAGCTCGTCGACGAGCCGCCGGTAGAAGTCGAGACCCCGCTGGACGGCCGGGCCCCGGCCGGTGGGCTGGACGCGGGACCAGGAGACGGAGAACCGGTAGGCGTTCAGGCCGAGTTCGGCCATGATCCCGACGTCCTCGCGGAACCGGTGGTAGTGGTCGACGGCCACGTCACCGGTGTGGCCGTCGAAGACCTTGCCGGGGGTGTGCGAGAAGGTGTCCCAGATGGAGGGCGTACGGCCGTCCTCCGCCGCCGCTCCCTCGATCTGGTACGCGGCGGTGGCCGTGCCCCACAGGAAGTCGGCGGGGAACGTGCGGACGGCGGTGAGCGGCCGGGTTTCGGGCGCGGTCATAGGAGAGGGCTCCCAACACGGGTACGGAGAAACGGAACAGGGGGTTCGTCGACTGTCGAAGGCTCAGCTCTTGACGGCACCGGCCGTGATGCCGCCGACGATGTGCTTGCCGAGGAAGGCGAAGACGAGCAGCAGCGGTACCGTGGAGATCAGGGCGCCGGTCAGCACCACGGCCTGGTTCACGCTGTGGTTGCCCGCGCCGAGGCCGGCGAGCGCCACCTGGAGGGTGGGGTTGCCGTCCGGGGTGAGCGCGATGAACGGCCAGAAGAAGTCGTTCCATGCCTGGACGAAGACCAGCATGCCGAGCACGGCCATCGCGGGCCTGGCCACCGGGAAGACCACGTGCCAGATGATCCGGAGGCTGTGCGCCCCGTCCATCCGGGCCGCCTCCACGAGCTCCACCGGCAGCGCCTCCACCAGGAACTGCCGCATGAAGAACACGCCGAAGGCGGCGACGAGCGAGGGCAGCACGACCGACTGGAGCTGGTCGAACCAGCCGAGGTCCGTGATGATCTGGTACAGCGGGATCACGCTGAGCTGCGGCGGGATCGTCATCGTGGCGACCACGAGCGAGAGCAGCGCGCCCCGGCCCCGGAAGGGCAGTTTGGCGAAGGCGAAGCCGGCCAGCGTCGAGAACAGCACGGTGGACAGGGCCACCAGGCTCGCCACCACGGTGGTGTTGACCAGGGCCTCGCCCATGTCGACCTGGTTCCAGGCGAAGGTCAGGTTGTCCAGGAGCCGCTTGCCGGGCAGCAGCGGCGCCGGGGCCTCCACGACCCGCTCGCCGGTGTGGGAGGCGGCGACCAGGTTCCAGTACAGCGGGAAGAGCGAGACGAACGCGGCGACGGAGAGCAGGACGTAGGTCAGCGGTCCCGCGTGGTGCTGGCGACCGGCCGACTGCCCGAAGCGGCGTACGGGAGCGGGTGTTTCGAGGGTGCGGGCCATGAGGTCATCCCCCCAGCTTCTTGCGGTTGTGGCGGGAGACGAGCGCCTGGACGCCGCCGATCAGGAGGAGGAGCAGGAGCATGACCCAGGCGATCGCGGAGGCCTGCCCGAGGGCGCCGGTCACCCAGCCCTTCTCGTACATCAGCAGGCTCAGCGTCTGGAACTGGTTGCCGCTGCCGCCGCTGATGCCGACGCTGCCGCCGTAGAGCATCGGTTCGCCGAACAGCTGGGTGGCGCCGATGGTGGAGACGATGACCGTGAAGAGGATCGTCGGCCGGATCGACGGAATGGTGACGCTGATGAACTGCCGCCACCGCGAGGCCCCGTCGAGCGAGGCCGCCTCGTACAGGTCCTGCGGCACGGCCTGCATCGCGGCCAGGTAGATCAGCGCGTTGTAGCCGGTCCAGCGCCAGGTGACGATCACCGAGATCGCGATCTGCGCCGGCCACTTGGACGACTCCCAGTCCACCGGGCCGATGCCGATCCAGTCGAGCAGGCCGTTGATCATCCCGTAGTCGGTGTTGAACAGCTGGGCGAAGACCAGGGTCGCCGCCGCGATCGAGGTGGCGTACGGGGCGAGGATCGCGACCCGGAAGAAGCCGCGGCCGCGGAGCCTGTAGTTGAGCAGGTGCGCCAGGCCCAGGGCCATGAGCAGCTGCGGGACGGTCGAGATCACCCCGATGGTGAAGGTGTTGAGAAGAGCGTTCCAGAAGAACTCGCTGGTCGCGAGGTCGGTGTAGTTCTCCAGGCCCTTCCACGTCGGATCGCCGCCGAGCTCGACCCGGTTCAGCGACAGCCAGCCCGTGTAGAGCAGCGGGAAGAGGCCGAAGGCCGCGAAGGTGAGGAAGAAGGGGGCGATGAAGACGTACGGGATCGCCTTGATGTCCCAGCGGTAGAGCCTGCTGCGCAGGCCGCCCGGGGAGGAGCGGCGGCGCCGGGAGCCGGGGGAGGAGGGCGGTGCGGCGGGCGGCAGGGAGTCGTCCCGCTCCGCCCGGACGGAGGTGGCCACGGGGGCGTCCTTCCAGGTCGATGCGTGCGGTGGTGCGGACGGTGCCGGTCCGCCGCCCGGCAGGCGGCGGCGGACCGGCGGACGCCCCCGCTACTGGTCGATCTTGTCGTCGACCAGCTTCTTGACGTTCTCCCAGGCCTTGGCCGGGTCGGTGCCGCGCTGCTCGATGTCGAGGATGCCGTTGTCGGTGAGGAAGGTCTTCACCTGGCCGTCGTAGCGGCTGATGGTGGCGGGGGTGATGCCGACCGCCGCGCTGGAGAAGATCTTGCCCACGGGGGTGTCGCCGAAGTACGGCAGCTTCGCCTCCTGGACCGCCGAGGAGAGGAGCGTGTCCTTGGACGAGGGGATGTTGCCGTTCACCGCGAACACCTTGGCGTGCTGCTCGGGGGCGGTCAGCCAGGCGGCGAGCTCGGCGGCCTCCTTGGTGTGCTTGCCGGCCTTCGGCACGGCGAGGAAGGAGCCGCCCCAGTTGCCGGCGACCGGCGGCGCGGCGATGTCCCACTTGCCCTTGTTCGCGGGACCCGCCTGGTCCTTGATGATGCCGGTCATCCAGCTCGGGCAGGCGACGGTGGCGAACTTCGAGTTCTTGAAGGCCGCGTTCCAGGTGCCCTTCTCGTCGAACTGGCGCAGCTTGGCGGTGAGTCCGCCCTGGGCCGCCTTCACGGCGGTCTCCCAGGCCTTCTTCACGCCGGGGCTGTTCTCCCAGTCGAGCTCGCCGCTCGCGTTGGCGTACTGCACGGGGTCGCTGGAGACGACGGCGTTGAAGAGGCCGCTCGCGGAGTCGTGGAAGGCGGTGCCTGCGGGCGCCGCCTTCTTGTACTTCTCGCCGGTCGCGAGGAACTTGGACCAGTCGCCGGCCCACAGCTTGCCGACCGCGTCGCGGTCGGTCGGCAGCTTGGCCTTGGCGAAGAGGTCCTTGTTGTAGCAGATGGCCATGGGGCCGATGTCGGTGCCGAGCCCGATGACCTTGCCGTCGGCCGTCGTCGCCTGCTTGACCTTCCAGTCGAGGAAGTCGCCGAGGTCCGCGCCGCCCTCCTTGCCCAGGTCGACCCACTTGTTCGCCATGGCCGTGCCGGTCGCCTCGGCGATGTAGCCCACCTCGACGGCCTGGATGTCGGCGACGCCGCTGTTCTGGGCGAGGCGAAGCTTCAGCGTGTCCCAGTACTTCTGGCCGTCGGAGACGTTCGACTCCTCGATCTTGATGTTCGGGTGGAGCCGCTCGTACTCGGCGTAGAGCTTGGCGCCGGTCTTGTTGTCGTAGCCGAAGGAACCGAAGGTCCCGATCCGCAGCGTGATCTTCCCGGAGCCCTGGCCGCTCGCGCCGCCCTTGCCGCCGTCGTCGTCGCTGCCGCAACCGGTGAGCAGGGTCGTGCCGGTCACGACGACGGCGACCGCGGCGATCGCCGCGCGGCGCCCGCGTCTGCTGCTGGAAGTGCGCATTCCACTCTCCTCGTCCAAAGGTGGTGCTCTTTGTGCGTCTTCTGTGTGCCAGGGGCCCGGTCGGCTGATCGCGGCTCGGCGGCGTCCGCCAGGACCTGATGCAAGGCTGTGCGCATCCCTGATGGGAGCGCTCCCACGTCGTTGCCGGAAGGTTGCTGCCTGGCGGGTGCGAGTGTCAAGACATGAACGCGGATTCGTTACCGGAAGGTTTTCCGGGGGTTTCGCGTGGCTCGGCGGCGCTCCGGGTCGTCATCTTCTGAACGCGGGTGCATGGCGCGGCGGGGCGGCCGTGAACTAGTGTGGGAGCGCTCCCATCGGATCCCGGGGTCCGTCCGGGCAGGTGAGCGGCGTGTTGTCCTACGAGGGGAGTTCGGGAGTCGTGAGCGGACGGCAGAGCGGCAGACCCACCCTGGAGCAGGTCGCGGCCAGGGCCGGCGTCGGCCGGGGCACGGTCTCCCGGGTGATCAACGGTTCCCCGCGGGTGAGCGAACAGGCCAGAACGGCCGTCGCCCGGGCCGTCGCCGAACTCGGCTACGTCCCCAACCAGGCCGCCCGCGCCCTGGCCGGCAGCCGCACCGACGCGATCGCGCTCGTCATCCCCGAGGCCGAGGCCCGGCTCTTCGCGGAACCGTACTTCCTCGACCTCATCCGCGGGGTGAGCGCCGAACTCGCCGACGGTGACAAGCAGTTGCTGCTCACCCTGGTCCGCAGTGAGCAGGAGCGGCAGCGCTTCGAGCAGTACCTCGCCGCCCAGCGCGTCGACGGGGTGCTGCTCGCCTCGGTCCACGGAGGCGACCCGCTGCCCGACCGCGTCAGGGGCCTCGGCCTCCCGGTCGTGATGAACGGTCGCCGCACGGAGGCCGAGCCCGTGCCGTACGTCGACTCCGACAACATCGGCGCCGGGCGGGCGGCCGTCGCCCACCTCGTGGCGCGCGGCCGGAGCCGTATCGCCACCGTCACCGGACCCCTCGACATGTACGTGGCCAGGGCGCGGCTCGGCGGCTACCGGGCCGGCCTCACGGAGGCCGGACTCCCGCCCGACGAGGGCCTCGTCTCGACCGGAGACTTCACCGAGGAGGGCGGCCGGCGCGCCACGCGGGAACTCCTGGACCGCAGGCCCGACCTGGACGCGGTCTTCGCCGCCTCCGACGTGATGGCGGCGGGTGCGCGCGGAGCGCTGCGGGAGGCGGGCCGCCGGGTGCCGGAGGACGTGGCCCTCGTCGGGGTCGACGACTCCCCGGTCGCGCGGCTGATGGACCCGCCGCTGACGAGCGTGCGGCAGCCCATCGAGGAGATGGGCCGCACGATGGCGCGGATGCTGCTCCGGGACATCACGGCGACCGGCCCCGAGGAGCCGCGCCGGCATGTCCTGCCCACGGAGCTGATCGTGCGGGAGTCGAGCTGAAGGGATGCGTCAGCGTCGTCGAAAGACCTGGAAACAACGAAATCCGAAGCTGTCAAGCTCCATAGAGGAGGAAAGCTGCTCTCAATCTCTATTTGATCAACCGAAATCGTGTTCTCCCCCTTGTGTATTTCCGGATGCTTGAGGAAGATCTCGTGCAACTGGCCGAAAGAAGACGGTCAGCCCCCACCCTTCCTTCTCCGGAGAGGCGCGACCGTTGAGCAACAGGCCCGGTACCGAGGGGAGCGGTGGTCTGCGGGCCGACGCCCTGGGCACGTTCGATTCCGTGGTGATGGCGATCGTGGGGTGCGGCCCGGCGTACACCGTGGCCGGAATCGTTCCCCTCGTCATCGCCGTCGCCGGCTTCGCCGCCCCCGCCGTCCTGCTGTACTGCGCGATCCCGATGGTGGGCATCGCCCTGGCCTTCCGTCACCTCGGACGGCTCGACGTCAACGCGGGCGCCTCGTACAGCTGGGTCGCCCGCTCGCTCCACCCCTTCCTCGGATTCCTGAGCGGCTGGGCCGTGGTCTGCTCGGCCACGGTCTTCCTCGTCTCCGCGACCGTGCCGGCCGGCGGCGCGACCCTCTCGCTCATCGACCCCGCCCTGGCCCGCGAGACCGGCCTCGCCACCGGCGTCGGCGTCGGCTGGTTCCTGCTGATGGCCCTGGTGGCCGTGCGCGGCAGCCGGATCAGCGGCCTCGCCCGTACCGTCCTCGGCGCCGTACAACTCGCCCTGCTGCTGGCCTTCGCCGTCGCCGGCCTGCTCGTGGACGAGAAGGCCGCCGCGTTCTCCCCCTCCTGGCTCGGCTTCACCCACTTCGACACCTCGCACACCTTCGTCGCGGGAGCCCTGATCGCCGGAGTCACCTACTGGGGCTGGGACGTCACCAGCAACCTCAGCGAGGAGACCCGAGACAGCCGGCGCGCCTCCGGCCTCGGCGGCCTGATCGGCGTCGTGCTCACGTGCACCGTCTTCGTGCTCTTCACGGTCTCCGCGATCTCCGTACTCGGGCCCGCCGCGATCGCGGACGACCCGGCCGGATACCTCTCCGCGCTCGGCGAGTCCATCTGGCCGGGCTGGGGCGGCCGGCTGCTCGCCCTGGCGGTGATGCTGTCGACCGTCGCCACGCTGGAGACCACCCTGATCCAGGCCACCCGGACGCTCTTCGCCATGGGCCGCGACCGCACGATGCCCCGCGCCTTCGGCCGCATCCACGCCGAGTGGCGGACCCCCTGGGTGGCCACCCTCACCGTGGCGTCCGTCGCGGTGGTGCTCATCGTCGCCTCCACGACGGCGGGATCGGGCTCGGAGTTCGTCGAGAACGCGGTCGGCGGCGTCGGCCTGCACATCGCGTTCTACTACGCGCTCGCCGGACTCTCCGTCGTCGTCGCCTACCGCAAGGTCCTGTTCAGGTCCCTGGGCAATCTGGTCTTCATCGGACTGTGGCCGCTCGGCGGAGCGCTCTTCA
This sequence comes from Streptomyces sp. NRRL B-24572, assembly GCF_002156145.1. NCBI lineage: Bacteria > Bacillati > Actinomycetota > Actinomycetes > Kitasatosporales > Streptomycetaceae > Streptomyces > Streptomyces sp. NRRL B-24572. Next base: position 12,039 of record NZ_MWIG01000267.1, read on the forward strand.
TGGCCTGGATCTTCGCCCGGTCGCTCCCCGGACTCGGCGCGCAGGCGCTCGGCACCGGTCTCGTCGCCCTGGCGTTCGGGCTGCTGCCGGTGCTCGTCTCGTGGTTCCAGGGCAGTTCGTACTTCCGGCCGAGGCCGCTGTCCTCCCTGGCGGCGCACCCCGGACAGGCGGACGCCGGGGGCGAGTTCCACGCAGGTCCGGCACTGGACCCGGCGCTCACCGGATCCGCGCGGCGGGACGACGTCCTCTCCGACTTCTGACGGATCCCGCACCGCTTCCGACGGATCCGCACCGCTTCCGACGGATCCGAACCGACCGACCCGCGAGGAGCACGCCCATGTCAGCCTGGCTGCGCCGCAGTTCCGGAAGACCCAGCTACGACCGGACCTTCGGCGACCGCGCCCTCGCCGAAGGCTGCGAGGACATGCTGATGGGGCGCTGGGAGGGCGCCCGCGACCTGCTCGCGGAGCACCCCCGCGACGACTGGGACCGCCGCTCGCACCGCGTACGACTGCTCGCCGACTCCGCCGCCGGGCGGCGCACCGTGGACGTCTGGCACGCGTCCGAGCCCGGACACCCGGACGCCGCCGTGCTGCGCGCGGAGACCGAGGTGATGCGGATGTTCGGCGCCGCGCGCGCCGGTGCCCCTCCGTCGGCGGACAGCCTGGACCGGGTGGCGCGGCTCTGCCTCCAGGCGTCCGAGCTGGCCCCCGTCGACCCGCAGCCCTGGGTCTCGCTGGTCTCCCTCGGCCGGCTGTACGAGGGCGGGCACCCGGACATGGGGTACTGGTGGAAGGAGCTCCTGGCCCGGGACCCGTACCACCGCGAAGGCCATCACCAGGCGCTGCGCCATCTCTCCGCCCGCTGGCACGGGTCCCACGGACAGGCGGCCAACTTCGCCTGGGACGTGGTGGCTTACGTGCCGGCCGGCTCACCGCTCGCGGTGCTGCCGCTGGTGGCGCGCTCGGAGGAGTACCGCTACCGGGTGGAGGTGGAGGGCCGCACCGCCGTCGGTCTGACGTATCACTGGAACAGCGAGGCCGCCAAGCGGGATCTCCGCGTCGTCCTGGAGAAGTGGATCGGTGCCCGGACGGCGGAATACGCGCAGGACGTCGCCGACCTCAACCAGCTGGCCCACGGCCTGGTCCGCGCGGGCATGAAGCGGGAGGCGGCCGACGTCTTCCGGACGCTGGGCAACCGGGCGACCCGGGTGCCGTGGTCGTACGCCGGCGACCCGGAGCAGCTGTTCGTCTTCTGGCGCGACGAGGCGCTCGCCGCCTCCTCGTAGATCACGTAGATCACGTAGATCACACCCACGATCACGTCCACTCGGGCGGCACGCGTGCCGACGCGACGACCCCACGGGATCCGGATCCCGTGGGGTCGTCGGCACGCGTGCCGCGGCGGGTGTTACAGCGCCGGGTAGGCGTTCTTCAGGAGCTCCTGGAACTGGGCCGAGAACCACTGGCCCGCGAGCGGGGCGTCCGGCAGCGCGCCCGACATGCTGTTCCCGTTGCGCACGTTGCCCGTGTACGTCGGGTCGCACATGCGGTCGAAGCCCTTGCCCTCATTGTTCGGGATCTCCTTGGAGGCGCCGTCGGACTCGCCCGGGGGCTTCATCCAGACGTACGCGTCGATGCCCGCGGCCGGAGCCGCCTGGGGTCGCTCGCCGAGACCCGCTCCGGACTGGTTGCACCAGTTGCCGGGGTTGATGCGCCGGTCGTAGCGGCCGCCGTTCACGTACGTGTCGACGCTGGTCGTCGCGCCCGGTCCGGTGGGCCGCGCGGTGCCGCCCCAGCCGTTGCGTGAGGTGTCGATCAGCATGCCGAGGTTGGGGTCGAAGCCGATCGAGACGAGCTTGGCGCGCATGGCCTGGGCGTACGACAGCTCGTCGGTGTAGCGGTTCCAGTCGACCCACTTGGACTGGCGCACGGAGACGCCGTTCACCGTGTCGTCGATGGTGAAGTGGTCCTCCTTCAGGGCGCTGTAGTTGGCGGTGTTGACGATGAAGCCGTGGACGTTGGAGAGGGTCGATCCCTCCGCCGTGGCGGCCTGCTTGAAGAGCTCGGCGGAGGGGCCGAAGTTGTCGTCCCAGCCCAGCCAGCCGTGGTGGCCGGCGTCGAGGTAGTTGTANNCGACGCCGGTGATGTAGTTGCCGTTCGCCTTCATGACGTCGCAGTTGGCGGTGGCCGTGGGACGCCCGGAGACGTTGGTGACCAGGTTGGGCAGCGAGTCGAGCTCGACCGTGGTGACGATCCGCAGGCCCGCGTACTTGGAGTCGGCGAGGATCGCGGCGATCGGGTCGATGTACTCGGTCTTGTAGCGGCCGATCTCCGTCGGGC
>NZ_MWIG01000268.1:0-7497 GCF_002156145.1 Streptomyces sp. NRRL B-24572
CCACCTGCACGAGACCGGCACGGACGTCGTCGCCCGCTCGTCCTCGCTGCCGGTCTGGTGCAGGTGGGCGATGAGGTGGGGGGTGGGGACGTGCGCCCCGAGGTAGTCGACGAGGAAGCCCCGGCCACGCAGGACCTCGGCGAGGAGCCGGGCGGGCAGGGCGTGCCACTCGCCGTCGACGCAGGCGACGGTGACGTGCCGGGGCGCCTCCCCGGTCTCCGGCCGGGGCCCGGCCGCGCCCGCCGTGCGGTGGGCGAGGGCCGCGACGACCCGGTCCTGGATGGCGGTGGCGGCGTGCTCCTGGGCGACGCCGATGCGGCCGGCGGCCCATTCCGCGCCGATCCCGGCCTGGACGGGGCCGATCACGTCGAGGAGGAGGTCCTCGGCGGGGGCCCCGGCGTCGTGGGCGTCGAGGACGGCGGCGGTGGCGGCCGGTTCGTCCCTCGTCTCCAGGGCCGCCCACAGCCGTCGGCGGGTGGTGGCGAGGACGTCGGCCGGGGTGGTGGTCTGCGTGCTCATGCGGTGTACCTGCCCCGGGTGCGGCCGTTCACCGCGGACAGATGGGTGGTGTGCGGCGCGGTGATGGCGACGACCGCCATGTCGTCGTGAGGGCCGTCGCCCACCCAGTCCCCGGCGATCATCTGCACGCGCTCGACTACGGCCTCGGCCGGGAGCCCCACGCACTCGGAGAGCGCGGAGCGCAGCCGGTCCTCGCCGAACATGGCGGGGCCGAGCGGCCCGCCCCGGGCCTCCGTGATCCCGTCCGTGTAGAGCAGACAGGTCTCGCCGGGGGAGAGGTCCACGGTCGCGGACCGGCTGGTGACGACGGGGAGGGCGCCCACCAGGGTCCCGCCGGTGTCCGCCTCCTCCACCTCTCCCGTGGCCCGCAGGACGAGCGGGCGGGGGTGGCCGGCGCTGGTGAGCCGGAGCCGCACCCGGCCGCCCGTGCGCCGCACCGAGGCCAGGATCAGGGTGGCGAAGCGGGTGTGACGGGCGGTCAGCAGGGCGCCGTTGAGCAGCCGCAGGACGTCCTGGTGGTCGCCGGCGAGGGGCAGCAGGGCCTGCACGGTGCTGCGGATCCGGCCCGTGAGCACGGCGGCGTCCAGCCCCTTGCCGCACACGTCGCCCAGGACGGCGAGCGTGTCGCGGCCGTCGTCGGTGCCCGGGTGCACGTCGTAGAAGTCGCCGCCGATCCGCTCGGTGTCCCGGGACGTGCGGTAGCCGCCGGCGAAGTCGACGCCGTCGACGTGGTGGAGCCGGGGCGGGAGGAGTTCGGCGATCAGCGCGCGGGTGACGCGGGCCTGCTCCGCGTAGAGGCGCGCGGCCGAGAGGGCGGCGCCCGCGCGGGCGGCGAACAGCCGGGCGAAGTGCTCCTCAGAGGTGTCGAAGGCCCGCTGTCCGCCGCGCCGCAGCAGGACCAGGGCGCCCGCGGGCACGCCGTGGCCGGGCAGCGGGGTGATGGCGACGGACCCGGGGGTCCCCCCGAAGCCCTGGGGCACGGCCCAGGACGGCAGTTCGGCCGGGTCGATCCAGCGGGCGGGCACCGGCGGGAACCCCTGGAGCGCCTCGGCGAGACCGGGCACGACGGCCGGGTCCAGGGTGAGCTGCGCCCGCTCGAAGCCCCCGGCCATGGCGGTGACCACGGTGGAGCGGTTCCGCATCCCGGGCGGGGAGATCACGAGGGCCGCGTCGCCGAGGTGGTCGGCGGCGAGCAGGGCCGCCTTCTCCAGGCAGCGGTCGGGGTTGAGCGAGGCCAGCAGCTGGGTGGAGGCCTCGGCCAGGATCGCGTGGCGCTCCCGTTCGGTGCGCAGGGCGTCCTGCGCGGCCGTCAGGTCGGAGTCGTCGACCAGCCACCAGGCCACGTCGCCGTGGCCGGACTCGGTGGGGTGGGCCCTCAGGAGCCTGCCGTCGTGGCTGCCGCGCAGCGGGGCGGGTCCCGCCCCGCTGGGGGACGCCGCGGCGGGTTCCGCCCCGGTGGGTGCGCGCGCCGGGCGGGCCAGCCGCCGATGGGCGTCGGCAAGCCATCGCGGGACGGCTTCGTCCAGCCCCTTGCCGACCCCCAGTCGCGGGAAGAGGTCGGCCGCGGCGGCGTTGAACTCCACGACGCCGCCCTCGCGGTCGGCCACCACCGCAGGGTGCGGTGAACCGCGCCACCAGGGATTCCTCGCTTCCGCGGTCTCCCGGGAGCGGTTGGACTCGTCCTCGAAAACAGTCATAAGCGTGGCCCGCGCGTCGTGGCCCGCCACCTTCCCACTCGACGACAGCTCGTCCGTCCACCCTTGCGCAGGGGGCCCCGCACATCAAGTGAACCCTCCTCTTCCGGTACGCGTACCGTCCGGCCCCGCACGATCCCCACGATTCCGGCACAGGTGCTTCACCGGAAGCGGCCCTCAGGTGGCGGTGAGGACGAGGACCGCCCGGTCGTCGTCGACGTCCTGTCCGCCCGTGAAGTCGCGCACCGCACGGGCGAGGGCGTCGACGACCTGCCGGGCCGAGGGGTGGGGCGGGGTCCCGGCGACGGCCTCGGCGAGCCGTTTCTCCCCGAACTCCTCGCCCGAGCCGGCGCGGGCCGCCGTGATGCCGTCGGTGTAGGGCAGCAGGCTCCGGACGGCGGTGACGTTGCCGCTGGAGTCGCAGAAGGTCAGGGCGGCGAGGTCGACCACGACGGACCCCGGCGCGGCGCCGGCCCCCGGGCCCCTGAGCCCCGCCTCGTCCAGCTGGACGGCGCTGTCGAAGTCCAGCTCGCCCCGGAGCACCAGTACGGTGCCCCGTTCCTCCTGGCTGACGTCGACCGGGAACACCCTCGACTTCCTCCGTGTACGGCTCCTGGCGGACGGCCCAGCCCGGGGAGGCGACGTGGACGTCACCGTCTCCTTCCACGTTCCCCGTCCTCCGGATTCATGACGGAGGAAGGAGTTTCGGCGTGGTGTTCGGGGTCAGTCGGATTCCGGAACGCGGTCCGCTCCCGGAAGGATTCCGCCGTGCCGGTCTTGCTGGTCCTGGTGTTCGGTGTCGGTGTGGCGATGACGTGGTGGAGCGTCGTGCCCGCCCCCCGCGGTCCGCGGCGCGGCCCCCGGTGACGCCCGGCGCGGCCCCGCGCGGGTTTCACGGACGGACGAGCGGTCAGGCGGACGGGGACACGAATCCCTACTCATGTGCCAGGAGGCTCACATGGAAGGCTGGCGTGCGGCCGCGGCCTGCCAGGAGGTCGACCCCGATCTGTTCTTCCCGGTGGGGACCGGGGCTCCCGCGCTCGCGCAGGAGGAGGAGGCCAAGAGGATCTGCCGGCGCTGCCCGGTACGCGAACCGTGCCTGCGCTCGGCCCTGGCGCAGCCGCATCCGCCGTCGGGCGTGTGGGGCGGCCTGACCGAGGCCGAGCGGCGGTCCCCGGCACGCCGGGCGCGCCGGCGGGCGGACGACCGCGGGTGACCGGCCCGCGGATCACGCCCCCGGACGTTCCCCAGGGCGTCGGGGGACCCGGGCGTGGTGCCGGTGCGTCACCGCGCCCGCCGGTTCCGCGGGGTCGGCGTGCTCCGGCAGCAGGGAGAGGCGGGCGCGGACCCGCTTCCCCTCCGGGGCGGGCTCCACGGTCAGGCTCTCGCAGACGGCGACGACGATCTCGACGCCGTGCTGGCCGATGCGGCGGGGGTCGTGCCCGCGGGGTACGGGAGCGGCGGCCTCCTGGTCGAAGACCGAGATCTCCAGGACGCCGGGGCCCAGTTCGAGCAGGAGTCGGCAGGGGCCGGCCGTGTGCCGGATCGCGTTGGTGACCAGTTCGCTGACCACCAGCTGCGCGAGCTCGACGCGCTCGTCGCCGACCGGCCCGCGCAGCACGGCCGGGGCGTCCGCGAGGAATTCGGCCGTGAAGGCACGCGCCGACGCGATCACCCCGCCCCGGGAGGCGTCGCCGTAGACGACGCCCGCGGACAGCAGGGGCTCCGGGACCGCGCGCTCCGCGGTGATCGCGTCCGTCATGGCGCTGGTACTCCCCTCGTCCTGGGCCGGTGGCCGGGCTCCTCGTACCCGCCTTTCCCCTCTTCATGGTTCTCACACCGCACGGCCCGCAGATCACCCCGCGGGCAGCGCGTCAGGGGGATGCCGGCCCGATCCCCCCGTGCCGTCTCCCGTCCGGCGTCTCGGCCCCGTGGCCGCGCCAGTCGAGACAGAGTACGAGGACGGGGGGCGACGCACCACGACGGGTGTCACGCAGCGCCCGTACGACGGCCCGGGGGACCTCCGCGCCCTTCCGGTGGCGCACCCGGGTGAGGACGCGGGCGACGGGACCGTCCGGTGCCTCGTCCCCGCCGCCGGCCGTCGGCTCCCCGGCGCCGTGGGCGACGAAGACCAGCCGGTCGCCGCGCAGGAGGCGCAGGCGCTGGGGAGCGTAGACGGTGTCCTCGAACATGCCCAGGGGCAGTTGGCGGTCCAGGTCGATGCGCTCGGTCCCGGTGGGACGGAGGCGCCAGAGCGTCGGCGACCCGGCGTCCACCACCTCGGCCTCGCCGGTGGCCAGGTCGATCCGGAGCAGCAGGGCGGAGAGCGGGTGCCGGCCGCGGTACTGCCCGTAGAGCGCCTGGTCGGTGAGGCTGGCCTGGGCCACCAGGTCGAGCCCGGCCCGCCGGGCGTTGCGGAGCGCCATCAGGGCGAGGGTGCTGGCCAGGGCGGCCGGGGTGCCGGGGCCGGCGCTGTCGGCGACGACGATCACGAGGTCCCGCTCGGTGGCGCTCCAGTCGAGGAGGTGCCCCCCGGAGGCGTAGGCGGGCTCCCAGTGGGCGTGGAGGTCGAAGGCGGGTCCGGCGCAGGCCCGGCCCGGCAGGGTGTCCCACTGCATTTCCCCCGCGACGCTGAGGGCGTGCGTCCTGCGGGTGCGGCGGTACAGGTCGGTGTGGCGGTCGGCGACGCGCAGGGCGTGCCCCAGGGTCTCGGCGACCCGGGCGAGGCTCGCGGTGGTCTCCGGCGCGGAGCGCTCGGCGGGCAGGACGACGACCAGGACGCCGAACCGTTCTCCGCGGACCGTGACGGGCAGGTGAACGGTCGCCGTGGGCCCGACATCACGGAAAAGATATGGTTGCTGGGTGCGGAAGACGCGGCCGGCGGGGCCCGCGTCCACGGGCGTGTCCGACATCCCGGCAGGGGCCTGGACGGGCTCCACGGGGCGCAGGGTCGTGCATCCGTAGTCGACGAGCAGCAGATCGGCGGAGGTCGCGGCGTACAGCTGCGCGAGACTGGTACGGAGGGAGTCCATGAGGAGGTGCGGTGCCGCCCCGCGCAGTGCGCCTTCCACTGTCACGTGTCGATCCACCGGATCCGTACCGCCTTCTGGAGAGATGTGGAGATGACCGGTCCGTCGCAAGGCCGCTGTCCCCGGCCCCGGACGTCCGAGGAGGGTCGGCAGGCATGACGAGCAACCCCGCCCCGCCGCCACGGGAGCCGCAGCGGACGGCCGAGTCCGCCCGGGAGCTCATCGAGCTGCTGGAGGTGCTGTGGGAGCGCGGCCGGGACATGGTGTCGTCGACACCCGTCTCGGCGAGTCAGCTGCGCGTGCTGTACAGCCTGGACCGCGAGGAGGGGATCAGCCTGCGCACCCTGGGGGAGCTGCTCGGCTCCGCCCCGCCCTCGGTGAGCCGCATGTGCGACCGGCTGGAGGCGCTGGGCTTCGTGCAGCGGCTGCCCAGCCCCGTGAGCCGCCGGCAGCTGGAACTGCACCTGACCGCACACGGCAAGGCGTACCTGCGGGACCTCAGGGTCCAGCGCGAGGAGGCCCTGCTCGCGGTCATCGCGGACATGTCGCCGACGAGCCGCAAGGCGCTGCTGCGGGGGCTCACCGGGTTCCACGACGCGGTGGGAGGGGGCGGAGCGGCCGCCTCGTCACGCGCCCGCACTCCGCTGAAGGACGTCAGTTCGGCCTGACCCCCGCGCGACGCCGGCTCCGGCCGGGCGCACACCCCATGTCCTCATTGCCACCTCTGGTCGTCCTCGACGCGTTCTTCCGGGCACCGCCCGAGTATTGCCCCAAGGATACAGTTGTCATACGGCAACTTTTGACGGGGTGCCGTGCCAGTCGAGGCAGACGACCAGGGCGTCGTCCTCCAGCGGGCTGCCGCCGTGGTGGGCGGCGAGCTCCCGGAGCACCGCCTGCGGCACGTGCGTGGGCGGCAGCAGTCTCGTCCCCCGCAGCGCGCGGGCCAGTGCCCGGTCCCCGTAACTCTCCCCGGCCGGCGAGACGGCCGCGTACACGCCGTCGCTCCCGAACAGCAGCCGGTCGCCCGGCCGCACCGAGAACCGCTCCGGTACGTACACGGTGTCCTCGAACATGCCGAGGGGCAGCTGCGCCTCGAAGCCGACGGACTCCACCACCTGTCCCCGCTGCCGCCACAGCCGGGGCGAACCGGCGTCCACGGCCTCCACCTCGCCCGTGGCCAGGTCGAAGCAGAGCAGCAGCACCGACACGAAGGACTCGCCCCGGTACTGGGCGTACACGGCCTGGTCCGCCAGGGCGGCCTGGTCCGCCAGCGGGAGGCCGGCCCGGCGGGCGTTGCGGAGCGCGTTGATCGCGAGGTTCGTCAGCAGGGCGGCCTTGATGCCCTCTCCCATGCCGTTGGTGACCGTCAGCGTCAGCCGGCCGTCCGAGACCGACCAGTCGTAGTTGTCGCCGAAGATGGCGTAGGCGGGCTCCAGATGGGCGGCCAGGGCGAACTCGGGACGGGTGCAGGAACGGCCGGGCAGCAGCTGCCACTGCATCTCCGCCGCGAGCGTGAGCCGGGTCGCGCGCCGCGCCAGGACGTACAGGTCCGTGTCGCGCTCCGCCACCAGGATCTCGTGGCCGAGCGCCTCGCAGAGCTGGGCGAGCTCCGGCAGCAGCTGCCCGACGTCGGCCCGCGGGGGCAGCTCGGCCGTCAGCACCCCCAGCCGGTCCCCGCGGACCGTGACGGGCAGATGGAGCCGGAGCGCCCCGGACTCCCGGGCCGCGTACGGCTCCTGGGCGCCGAAGGCGCGCCCCTGGGGACTGTCGTGGATCGGCACCGACGGGTCCGTCCCGGGAACGTGTCCGACGAGCTGGAGCGTCCGCAGGCCGTAGTCGGCCATGCGGAGCTCCACCCGCAGCACCCCGTGGTCCCTGAGGGCGTCCTCGACGACTCCCACGAGCCGGTGGGGAGCCGCCCGGCGGAGCGCCTGCTCGATCTCGGCGATCTCGCGCACGGTCTTCCTCTTCCTCTTCCTCTTCCCTGCGCCCGGTCCCTGTGCACGGGACCGTGCCGTCCGTCCGCTATCTCGTGCCGCCGGCCGCGGCCAGCGCGTCCGCCACGGCGTCGTGCGGCGGGATGGTCGACATCACGCCGGTGATCTCCAGGATGCGGCGCACGGCCGGGGTCGGCGCGGCGAGGTACAGGTCGCCGTCGCTCTCCCGCGCCTTGTTGACCGCCCGGATCAGGACGTTCAGCCCCGAGGAGTCCATGAAGTCGAGGGCGGACAGGTCCAGCACGAGGCGGCGCCGCC
>NZ_MWIG01000269.1:0-8326 GCF_002156145.1 Streptomyces sp. NRRL B-24572
GGCCCACCCCAAGCGCCCCCGCTACCTGACCTACCGCTACGACATCGCCGGCACCGTCACCATCGGCTCCCAGATACGCCTGCCCGAGCTGGAGTTCTTCCGCGCCCAGTGGGTGCCGCCGGACGCCTGCGACATCACCGTCCGCGTCGGCGACGTCGGCCGCCGGTTCCCGCGCCACCGCGCGGTCATGACCGAGATCCCCGACCGCGGCGCACCGCAGCCCACCACCGTGCAGTACGAGGAGCAGCTCGGCCGGTTCGGCGCCAACTTCCGCGTCGACATCGGCGACCCCATCGCCGTCCTCGTCAGCCCGCTGCTCGCCCGCTCCCCGCACGTCGTCTACACCAACGTCCTGGAGGCGCTGCTGCGCTTCGTGCTCGTCGCCCGCGGCCGGATGCTGCTGCACTCCGCGACCGTCGAGCTGGGCGGCACCGGCGTGATGCTCTCCGCGCTGACCGACACCGGGAAGACGTCCACCATCCTGCGGCTCCTCAGCGAACACGACGGACGGTTCCTGTCCGACGACATGACAGTCGTCGACGCCCACGGCAACGCCCTGTGCTTCCCCAAGCCGCTCACCATCAGCGCGCACACCCTGCACGCCGTGCGCTCCGACGACCTGACCCCCCACGAATGGCGCCGGCTGCAGCGGCAGAGCCGCCTGCACTCCAAGGAGGGCCGCTCCTTCGCCTTCACCCTGGCCCGCCACAACCTGCCCATCATGGGCATCAACGCGGTCACGCAGATCCTCGTGCCTCCGCCGAAGTACGCCGTCGACCGGCTCGTGTCCTGCCGGCTGAGCAGCGCGATCAAGGTGACCGAACTCTTCGTCATCGAGCGCGGCGCGCCCCGTCTGAGCGACCTCGGGCACGAGGAGACCGTCAGCAGGCTGCTCGTCAACACCGAGGACGCCTACGGCTTCCCGCCGTTCCGGTACTTCGCCCCCGCCATCACCGTCGACGGGCTCGACCACGCCCAGCTGCGCAGCCGTGAACGGGACGTCCTGGCCGGCTTCCTCTCCGGCGTGCGCACCCGCGTCCTGGCCTCCGACCACTTCGGCTGGGCCGACGAGATACCCCGACTGCTCGACGCCGACCGGCGGACGACCAACGGCCGCCCGGTCCCCCTGGCCGACGGTCACCCGTGGCCGCACTGGGAGTCGGAGGCCCCGGAGGACGAACCGTCCCTGTCCGTAAGCTCCATGGCCCTGCCGCTCCACACCGCCGTTCCGGCCGCCCCCGGCGCCTCCCGCACGAACGACCCCGGTGGGAGGACGCCATGAGCCGTCCCACGTACTCCGCCGAGGACGCGGCGGCCGGGCCCGGCGCCCACACCCCCACGCGGAGCACCACCGGACCTCCGGGGACGACCGGCGCCCCGACCCGCCCGCACCGGCGTCCCACCGCCGAGTGGGTCCTGCTCACCGTCCTGCCGCTCACCGCCGTCCTCGCCCTGGCCGCCTTCCTGCGGTTCTGGCAGCTCACCCGGATCGGCTTCAACAGCGACGAGGCCGTCTACACCGGCACCGCCGCCTCCCTCGCCGGCGACCCGGCCATGCAGCCGGTGTTCCCCGTCTTCCGCGCCCACCCCGTGCTGTTCACCGGCTTCGTGTCGCTCTTCCTGCGCGGCGGCACCGACGAGTTCACGGCCCGCGCGGTCGCGGCCGGCGTCGGCGTCGTCACCGTCGCCGTCACGTATCTGCTGGCCCGGAGGCTCTACGGGCACGCCGCGGGGCTCGCCGCCGCGCTGCTGCTCGCCGTCATGCCGTACCACGTGGTGGTGACCCGTCAGGTGCTGCTCGACGGGCTGATGACGCTGTGCGCCACGCTGGCGCTGTACTGCGTCGTACGGTACGTGCAGGCCGGCCGCGACGGGCTCCCCTGGCTGCTCGCCGCCGCGGGATCGCTGGGGGCCGCCGCGCTCTCCAAGGAGACGGCGCTCGTGCTCGTCTGCGGCCTGTACGTCTTCTTCGTCCTCAGCCGTTCGGTACGGATGCGGTGGCGGCACGCCGTTCTCGCCACCGGCCTCCTCGCCCTCGTCGTCGCCGCCTTCCCGCTCGCGACGTGGGTCGCGGGCCACCGCGGCACCGGGCAGAACTACCTGCAGTGGCAGCTGTTCCGGCGCGCCAACCATCCGATGGGCTTCTACGCCGCGACGGTGCCGCAGGTCATCGGCTGGGCCGTGCTCGCGGCCGCCGTGGTCGGCCTCGTCTGGCTGCGCCGCCGCAACGGCTGGCGCGAGGGCCTGCTGCTGTGCTGGATCGCCGCGCCCGTGCTGTTCTTCACCCTGTGGCCCGTCAAGGGCTTCCCCTACCTGCTGCCGATCACGCCGCCGCTCGCCGTGCTCGCCGGCCGCACGCTGGGCGCCCTCGCCGGACTCCGGATGCGGACCGGCCGGCTGCGGGTACCGCCCCGTCGGCTCGCCGCCGCCGGCGCCGTCCTCGTCGCGCTCGCCGTCGCGCTGTCCCTCGCCCTCCCGTCCGCCGCCCGCGTCACCGCCGCTCCGAAGGGGTCGTTCCTGGCCGGTTCCGGCGGCCTGCCGGGCGGCCGCGAGGCGGGCCAGTGGGTGCGCGAGCACGTGCCCGGCGGGGCACGGCTGCTCGCCGCCGGCCCCTCGGTCGCCAATGTGCTCCAGTTCTACGGGGGCAGACCCGTCTCTGCGCTGTCGGTGAGCGTCAACCGGCTCTACCGCAACCCCTCGTACACGCCGGTGCCCAACCCCGACCGTTCGCTGCGCGACGGCGAGTTCCAGTACCTCGTCTGGGACTCCTACACCGCCCACCGCGCCCCGTTCTACGGCGCGAAGATCCGGCAGCTGGTCGACAAGTACCACGGCGCGGCCGTCTACAGCTCCGCCGTACGGGTTCCCGCCTCCTCCACCGACCCGACGCCCACTCCGGTCATCGTCATCTACCAGGTGCGTGTGTCATGAAGCCGCTGACCGTCCGTCTGCTGACGGCGCTGACCGGCGCGGCACTCCTGCTCGGCCCCGCCACGGCAACGGCCGCCACCGGAACCGGCGCCCGCCCCGACCCGGGCGGCGGCACCACCGCCGAGCACCGCGCGACCACCCCCGTCCAGCACTTCATCTACCTGATGCAGGGCCCCCGGACCTTCGACAACTACTTCGGCACGTACCCCGGAGCCGACGGCATCCCCGCCGGCGCCTGCCAGCCGCGCACCGTCGTCGGCCCCGCCTCCGACTGCGTACGGCCCTACTCCCTGCACGCCGCGGCCCCCGCCCCGCTCTCCCCGAGCCGGAGCATCGTCACCCAGCAGATCAACGGCGGGCGCATGGACGGCTTCGTGTCCGCGTACACCCGGCAGGGCAGGGACGGCACGACCGTCATGGGCCACTACGACGCCCGGGACCTGCCGTTCGACTGGGCCGCCGCCGGCCGCTACGTGCTCTTCGACAAGTTCTTCTCCTCCGTCCCCTACGGCACCGCCGCCGAACGCTCCTACTGGGTCGCGGGAGCCGCCCCGCCGGCGGGCGACCGCGCCACCGTCTTCGACCGGCTCCAGCAGGCGGGGGTCAGCTGGAAGTTCTACGTCGAGGACTACCGGCCCGCCGAGAACTTCCGCGCGGTCGGCGCCACCCAGCCGGTACGCGCCCCGCTCCTCGGCTACGCCCGCTTCGTCGACGACCCCGCCCTCGCCTCCCACATCGTGGACCTGGACCAGTACTACCGCGACCTCGACAACGGCACCCTGCCGTCGGTGGCCTACATCGCCAGCTCCGGCTCCTCCGAGCGCTCCGCGCGGTCCGTCCCGCCCGGCCAGAAGCTCATCCGCTCGCTGGCCACCCAGCTGGCCCTCAGCCCGTACTGGGACAGCTCGGCCCTGCTGTGGAGCCACGACGGTTCCGGCGGGTGGTACGACCACGTGGCCCCGCCGGCCGCCGCCGACGGTCCGCGCGGCCTGCGCGTCCCGGCCGTCCTGATCAGCGCCTACGCGCCGGCCGGGCACATCGACCACCGGGTGCTCGACTCCTCGTCGGCGCTGCGCTTCATCGAGGACAACTGGAAGCTGGCACCGCTCGGCGGACGGGACACCACCGCCGCCAGCCTCGCCGCCGCCCTCGACTTCTCCGCCGCACCGCGGCCCCCCGAAGTGCTCGCCGTCCCCACCGCGCGGCCCGTCGTGCGGCCGGTGAACGCGACCGTCGTGTACGGGGTCTACGGCGGGGTGCTCGGCGGAGCCGCGCTGCTCGTCGCCGGCACCGCCCTGCTCGCCGCCCGCAGGCGCGCCGCGGCGCCGTCGGCTCCGACAGGCCCGTCGGCACCGACCGTGCCGTCCGCGCCGACCTCGCCGACCTCGCCGACCTCGCCGGAAGGCTCCTCGGGGCGGTCCCGCACGCCGGAGGGGAGCAGGCCGTGAACCGCCGTACCGGACACCGTCACGCGGTCGCCGTCCTCGCCCTGCTCACGGCGCTGCTGCTCGCCTTCGCCTGGCCGGCCGCAGCCGCCCGGGCGTCCGCCGGCGCCGCCGACCCGCACCGCGCCGCCCCGACGGTCACCGTCACCTTCCGCACGGTTCCGGCGGTGCCCGGGGTCCGGCTGGTCTTCGCCGGCACCTCCCTCGTCACGGGCTCCGACGGCACCGCCTCGTACACCGGCGTCCGCACCGCGGACCGCCAGTCGCTGCGGCTGCTCGACACCTCCGTCGACACCCCGGGCGCCCGCTACCACTTCACCCGCTGGGCCGGGCAGCGCGACCCGGACCAGACGTTCCGCAGCCGCGTCGACGGGCTGCCGCTGCGCGCCGACTACACCGTCACGGCCGGGTTCACCGTGCAGTATCCGGTGACCGTCTCCTTCACCGACCAGCACGGCACGCCCCTCGACCCGTCCCTGGTCTCCGCGGTGAAGGTCAAGGGCTCCGACGCGCGCACCACCGACCTGTCCGTGTCCGGCACCACCTGGCTGAACGGGATCGTGCCCGTCTACCGCAACAGCCGTCTGACGCCCGTCCCGGTCGACTACACCCTGCGGAGCCTCGTCTACGACGGCGCCGAGCTCGCCGACGCCGGACGGCAGGGCTTCCGACCCGGTCCCGACCGGCACCTGATGTTCACCGGCGCCTTCCACGACCTGACCGTCACCGCCCACGACGCACTGTTCGGCTCCGCCACGGGCGACAGGGCCACCGTCACCGGCCCCGGGGGGAAGGCCACGGCGGTGACCCTCGGACCGGACCACACCGCCGTCCTGACCCATCTGCCGCGTGGCCGTTACACCGTCGAGGTCAAGGCCCCCGGCGGCAGCACGAACCCCCGGGAGATACAGCTGTCCCAGTCCGTCACGGCCGACGTGACCGTGGTCGGCCGGACCGACCTGCTCGTCCTCGCCGGGACCGGGCTGCTGCTCGTCGGGATACCGGTCGCGATCCGGCTCCGGCGCCGGACCCGTCGCACCGCCGCGGGCCGGGCACCCGGGACCGGAGCGGTGCGGGGGCCCGCCGAACCTCGTGAGCCCGTACCGCCGGAAGCGCCTGTACCACCGGAAGCGGCGGTGCCACCACCGAAGCCCGAGCGGCCGGGAGGAGAAGAGAAGGCTCCCCACGCCTCGTGCACCGGGGCGGCCCGATGAGACGGCTCTGGGCCCTGCTCGCCGCGCTCGTCCTGTGCTGGCCGGGCGTCGGTGCCGCGTCTCCCGGCCCCCGCCCCACCGCCGCATCCGGCGCCGGGGACACCACCCGTCCGCCGCTGCTCGCCTACTACTACCAGTGGTTCGACGCCGGTTCGTGGCAGCGGGCCAAGACCGACCTGCCGCTGGCGGGCCCGTACTCGAGCGACGACCCACAGGTGATCGACCGCCAGATCACCGAGGCCCGGTCCGCGGGGATCGACGGGTTCATCGTCGGATGGAAGCGGGGCGTCGTGAACGACCGGCGGCTGCGCAAGCTCGTCGACGCCGCCGAGGCCAGGAACTTCAAGCTCGCCATGATCTACCAGAGCCTGGACTTCCACCGCCGCCCGCTGCCCGTCGCCCAGGTCGCCGCCGACTTCCGGTACTTCCGCGACCAGTTCGCCGCCAGCCCCGCCCTGCTGCGCGTCGCCGGCCGCCCGCTGACCGTCTGGAGCGGCACCTGGAGCTACGCGCACGACGACGTCGCCCGCGTCACCTCCGCCGTCCGCGGCGAACTGCGGGTCCTGGCCACCGAGAAGAACGTCGACGGCTACCGGCGGATCGCGGACGTCACCGACGGCGACGCCTACTACTGGTCCTCGGCCGACCCCGAGACCACCCCCGGCTACGCCGACAAGCTCCAGGAGATGGCACGGGCCGTGCACGCCGACCACAAGATCTGGATCGCCCCCTGCACGCCCGGCTTCGACGCACAACTCGTCGGCGGCACCAGGCCCGTCCCCCGCCGGGACGGTGCGACGCTGAGCGCCGGGTACACCGCCGCGCTCCGTTCCTCGCCGGACGCCGTCGGGCTGATCAGCTGGAACGAGTTCTCCGAGAACACCCACGTCGAGCCCTCCCACGACCACGGGGACCGCTACCTGCAGGTGCTGCGCGACCTGCGGGGCGTCCAGGCGACCGTCACGCCCCGGAGCGACCCCGGCGGGTCCGGGGACGTCCCCGGCCGGTCCGTCGCCGGGTCGGGCCCCTCCCGCGCCTACTGGGCGTTCGCCGGCCTGGTCGCCCCCATGCTGCTGATCACCCCGTTCGCGGTGCGCCGCCTGCGCGCCTCCCGGAGGAGTGGGCCCGCTCCCGTCGAGGAGCGGGGAACGGGCCCCGGCCAAGCGGTCAGCAGGTCACCGGGGTCGACGTCGCCGCGGTGTTCCCGGCCAGATCGCGCGCCCTGACCTCGTAGGTGTACGAGGCCGGGCACACGGCCGTCTTGTCACTGAAGGTGAGCACCTCCTGCGGGACGGTCGCCATGTACGTCCCGTCGCGGTAGACGTCGTACGCGGCGAGCTGCGTGAGGTCGACGGCCGCGCCCCAGGCCAGCTTCATGGTGGTGGAGGCGGGGCGGGTCACCGTCAGGGAGGAGGGCGCGGTCGGCGCGGTGCCGTCGGGGGTGAAGTCGTAGGTCTGCGCGTCGAACACGTTGCCGAGGGAGTCCGTCGGGGTCACCGTCAGCGTCGAGCCGAGGACCGAGACCAGCAGGAAGTGGTGCACATTGGCGTCGGCCGCGGGGACCGGCACCGAGGAGGGGCAGCGCCTGCCCACGTTGGAGCTGTAGGACCAGCCGAGGGCGTACGCGTCCGTCGGGTCGCAGCCGTGGCCGCCGACCGAGCTGAGCTTGGCGCCGCCGCCACCGGTCACGTAGCTCGGCACGCCGCCGGGCGGGGCGACGTTGCGCTGGTAGATGTGCGCGTGGCCGTTGAAGACCAGGTTCACGCCGTTGTCGTGGAGCAGCTGCTCCAGGGTGTCGGTGCTGCCCGGGTTGTTCTTCAGGTACTCGTCGTCCGGCTCGGTCGGGTCGTCGGAGCGCAGCGGGAAGTGGAACGCGGCCACCTTGACGCCGCCCGGGTGCGCGGCCAGGTCCTGCTGGAGCCACTGGTACTCGGCCGAGGTGGTCGCCCAGTGGGCGGCGGCGTCCACCTGGTAGGTGGCGCAGTGGTCGGTGCCCTCGCAGTTGTTGCCGTCGGCGGTGCCGGTGTTGGTGTCGCTCCAGGACGCGTCGAGCATGTAGAACCGGACGCCGCCGCTGCTGAAGGCGTAGTACGTCGTCGGGTAGGTCGCCGGGGTGCTGCCGAAGAACGACGGGTAGCCGACCTGGGAGTAGACGCCGTTCGAGGCCGCGGTGACGGCGGGCTGCGGCCAGGTCAGCAGGAGTGTGGCGGTGCGGCCGTGGTTGCCGTTGGTGGAGAACATCGGCAGCTTCTGGCCGGGCGCGGCGTAGTACTCCGGTGCGAAGACCCCGCTGATGTTGACGCCGGACTGCTGGAGGTCGCCGTAGTTGGTCGGGCTTCCGCTGGGGTAGGCCACGTCGCCGGTGGACAGCGCGAAGCGGGCGCCGCTGGCGGCCAGCCGGGACAGTACGTTGGCCTGGTCCTCGTTGACGGCGCCGCTGTTGACCCCGTTGCTGGTGGTGTCGCCCCAGTCGCCGAGCACCGCGAACGTGAAGGGCGTCGGCGAGCCGTCCGNNACTCGGTGACCCCGTTGACGGTCATGGTGGTGCCGAGGGTGGCGGCCGTGACCGAGTTGGCCGTGCAGTTGCCGAGCGGCCCGTACTTCACGGTCTGCCGGCTGCGGGTGGAGGTCGCCCAGGTCACCCGGAGGGAAGTGGGCGTCAGGTCCGTGAGGTACGGGGCCCGGGTGAGCACCGGGGAGGCGCCGGGCAGGTCGGCGTGGGCGGGGGTGGGACCG
>NZ_MWIG01000027.1:0-27507 GCF_002156145.1 Streptomyces sp. NRRL B-24572
CACTATCCGGCCGTCGGCGAGGCCCTGATCGGCGCCCTCGCCCGCTACGCGCCGTCGACCTGGGGGCCAAGGACCGAAGCCGCGTGGGTCGCCGCCTACACGACCATCTCCCAGATCATGATCGACGCGGCGACCGAGGACGAACTGCGCGCCCCCGCCTGGTGGCAGGCGGAGGTGGTCGCCCATGACATGCGCACGAAGGACATCGCGGTCGTCACGGTCCGCCCCGACCAGCCCTATCCCTTTCTCGCCGGGCAGTACACCGCCCTGGAGACGCCCTGGTGGCCGCGGGTGTGGCGGCACTACTCCTTCGCCTCGGCCCCCCGCTCCGACGGACTGCTCTCCTTCCACGTCAAGGCCGTACCGGCGGGTTGGGTCTCCAACGCCCTCGTCCACCGCGCCCGTCCCGGCGACGTCGTCCGGCTCGGTCCCCCTGCCGGCTCCATGACGGTCGACCACACCACCGACAACGGGCTGCTCTGCCTCGGCGGCGGTACCGGCATCGCGCCCATCAAGGCCCTGGTGGAGGACGTGGTGCAGCACGGCCGGCACCGCTCCGTCGACGTGTTCTACGGCGCCCGCAGCAACAACGACCTGTACGACTTCGACACCATGATGCGACTGCAGCAGTCGCACCCCTGGCTCTCGGTCCGGCCGGTCGTCGACGACGGTCCGGGCGGTCTGCCCGGGGGGCTCCCCGAGGCGGTGCGCGAGTACGGCGCGTGGCACACCCACGACGTGTACCTGTCCGGCCCGCCCGGCATGATCCGACGCGGCGTCGACACCCTGCTCGGCATGGGCGTCCCCTCCCGTCGCATACGGCACGACTCCATCGAAGGACTGGTCGGGACAACGACGTGAGCACTTTCGAACAGGCGGGGCAGCGGCGGACGCCGACGACGCCCCTGCGCACCACCCGCCCGGGCAGCGACGGCGAACACCTGGTCCAGCAGCGCCTGGGCACCACGGAGCGCGCCGACCGCTTCTACGCCGAGCAGGTCCTCGACCGACTCAACCCGCTCATGCGGGAGTTCGTGGCCCGGCAGGAGATGTTCTTCCTCGCCACCGCGGACCGGCACGGAGAGTGCGACAACACCTTCCGTGCCGGCCCGCCCGGCTTCCTCCACGTCCTGGACGACATGACGCTCGCCTATCCCGAGTACCGGGGCAACGGCGTCCACGCCAGCCTGGGCAACATCGAGGAGAACCCGCACGTCGGCGTCCTCATGGTGGACTTCCTCCGCGACCGCATCGGACTCCACGTCAACGGCCGGGCCGCGATCGTGGCCGACGAGGACATGCGCAGGGCCCACGCCACGCTCGCGATCGACCCCGTACCCGGCCGGCGGGCCCGCGTATGGATGGTGATCACCGTCGAGGAGGCGTACATCCACTGCGCCAAGCACATCCCGCACCTGCAGAGGGTCCCCGCGCGCGGCTCCGGCCGCTCCTGGGGGACGGACGACGTGAAACGCAAGGGTGGCGACTTCTTCGGAGCGGCCGCCGACGCACCGGGGCGGGGTCTGTTCCTGCCCCCGCCCCGTGCGAACGCGGCGAGTTGGCGGGCCGAGGCGGAGCGGGTCCTGGCGAGGGCGGTACGGCACGACCCCGGCACCGGCGGGCACGCTGCGACCGAATCGACGGCCGGTACGCAGAGCTTCAGCGGCTGGTTCAGCAGAAGCACTCCCGCCCGGCCCCATGCCTCACGCGCCTGAGGCCGAGCGCGCCCGCCGGAAAGGCCGGCCCTGGGACACCAGGCCTCAGGACACCAGGCCTAGGACACCAGACCCTGGCCCTCCAGCTCGGTCAGTCGTACGGTGCACAGGCCGCCGCGCTCGGTCGTCACCCCCGTCACCTTCAGCTGGGTGCCCGGAGTGAGGATGTACTCCTCCTCCCCCGTGAACGCGGAGAACCGCCGGATGCCCACCGCGCGCGCCGGCGTCACCTCGAACAGGGTCCGCCGGCCGCGACTCCCGAGGAAGGCCCGCGCCACGCTCGGCTCGGACGTGCACGACGAGACGCCCCACCACGTCACCGTGCGCCCCAGCGGGTACTGGGACCGCAGGTCGAGCGCCACACCGCGCCACAGCGGTCGCGTCTGCGCCGGCAGCTCCGCGACGGCCGAGAACAGCAGACGCAGGTACGGCAGGTACGGTTCGAGGCGCTCCCGGTCCGGGGACCTCAGCACGGCGTTGATCTCGCGGTAGAACGCCGACTCGCACGTGTACAGGTACAGCGCCGAGATCGCGTCGGCCGACAGGCCGCCCGAGGCCTCCGCATCCGCCGCCTTGGCCTCCGCGAACCGGCTCGACCGCTCGACGTAGCGGTCCAGATTCGCAAGGACCCGCGTCACCGGCTCGACGGCCTTCCGGAAGTCCATCACCGGCGTGTCGAACACCCCGGTGATCGGCGGCAGGACGAGCCCCTCGTCCTTGACGCCCGTGAGCCGCTCCAGATAGAGCTGGTGCAGCTCCATCGTCGACGCGATGAACGCGCCCATGCGCTCGGAGCCGGCCGCGTCGCTCGTGTGCCGGTCCCAGCCCTTGCTCGGCAGCCAGTCGACCGGCTCGGCCCCCACCGCCGCCAGGGCGTCGTTCACCCGGGCGAAGTGGTCCCCCTCACAGAAGACGTCCCCCTGCGCGGCCGGATTCGCGTGGTCCAGGTGCCGGACCTCGACCCCCGGGTACTTCTTCTCGAGCCGCTGGACGACCCTCTTCAGGCTCCGGGCGTGCGCGCCCCACCAGGCGAACACCACCCCGCGGTCCGCCTCGTCGGCGTCCTGCTTCGCCCGGAGGATCTCCTCGACGATCTGCTCGGCGACGGGCCGCCAGAAGGACGTGTGCCGATCGGTCGGCACCGCCCCGTCCGCGCTCGCCGTGAGGGACGCGTTCAGCAGGAGCACGCCCTGGGTGAGCATCGCCTGGAACCACTCCGGCGGCTGAACCGTGTCCTCCTTCTTCAGCAGGGCCCGGACATCGGCGATCGGCGTCTTCTTCGCGATGCCGTACTTCCACATCGCGGCCGCCTTGATGATGCAGCGAATGCTGACCACCCGGCCGAACTGGCTGTCCTTCCAGTCGTGGAAGGTGTTGTCGAACATGGCGATGCCGGTCGCGCTCTCCGCCCGCGGGTACGGGTTCTGCCCGAAGGCGACCACCTTCCACTTGTGCGGCGGATGCGGCTTCAGCGCCTGGAACGTCAGCTCGCGCACCGGCACCACCTCCGGGCTCCGCTTCGGACCGATGAAGGCGGTGGCCCCCGGCTGCGCCTCGATCACCGGGGCGAGCAGCGGCAGCCACGGCTCACCGCCGCCGGCGAACAGCTCGGCCAGCCCCAGCGGATCCGACGGCGCGGCGGGCGAAGGCTGCTCCGGCACCTTGGCCGCGGTGGGTGAAGGCTGCTCCGGCACCTTGGCCGCGGTGGGGGCAGACTGCTCCGGCACCTTGGCCGCGGTGGGGGCAGGCTGCTCCGGCACCTTGATCCGCACCCGCTGCGCCGGCCCCGCACCCTCGATGTCGTCCAGCTGGCCCAGTACCGCCGCCCGCAACTCGTCGTAGTCCGCGAACCCGTGGTCGTGGAACAGGGTGTAGCCCGTCCACATCAGATTGGCGCACACCTGCGCGGGCACCTGCCCCGTCCGCGCGCCCATCCCGACGAGGGCCACCGACCGGATGCTGCCGGGCTTCGCCAGGTTCTGCAGGTGCACCGCCTGGAAGGCGGCCGCACACGCCAGTGCCACGTTCATCGTGTCGCTGACGTTCTGCGAGGACTGCCGCATGGTCGGCGTCGAGATCAGATACCGCGGCACGGCCGCCCCGGACGGGACGCACACCGCGCTGCCCACCGGCAGGCTTCCGCCGAACCGCTCGCGGATCGCCCGCTGCACCCGCACCTGGACACCGGCACCGAGGTGCCGCTTGACGACGGCGTCGACCCCTCCGTCCATCCGGCCCCGCGCATTGGTGGGGGACACCCACGCGTCGACGTCCACGTCGAGAAGAGAGCCCTGCCGGATCTCGACCCCGGGCGTGTCCGCGAACGCGGACTTCCAGGCCGCCACCACCTCGTCGTTGACGTCGACGAGAACGACCTTCAACGCACGCTCGACACCCACGAATTCCCCCTCTTCGTCCACTCTTCCGAACGTTCTCGAAGCTATCGCCCCCCACTGACAACGCCCGTGAGCCGTGTCTCACCGGGCCGCTCCACCTTGCTATGCAACTCGTTGCATAGCAGGATCGGGCGCATGGCGCTCGACCACGCGATCCTCGTGTCCCTGCTCGAGAAGCCCGGATCCGGCTACGAGCTGGCCCGGCGCTTCGAGCGGTCCATCGGATACTTCTGGACCGCCACCCACCAGCAGATCTACCGCGTGCTCAAGCGCATGGAGAGCGACGGCTGGGTGGACGTCCGGGACGTGCCGCAGCAGGGACGCCCGGACAAGAAGGAGTACTCCGTCGCCGGGCCCGGCCGGGACGCGCTCTCCGCCTGGCTGCACGAACCGATCGAGCCCGAGAGCGTGCGGCACGACCTCGCGGTGAAGATCAGGGGAGCCGCCTTCGACGATCCGGCCGCGCTGATCGGCGAGGTCGAGCGCCACCGGCAGGCGCACACGGACCGGCTGGCCCACTACCTCGCGGGCGAGGCACGGGACTTCGGGCAGCCGTCGGCCGGCCCGCTCGACGCCGAGCGCGAGCTCCAGCACGCCGTGCTGCGCGGCGGCATCGCGTACGAGCGGATGATGCTCGCCTGGCTCGACGACGTCCTCGCCACCCTCGCCCGGTTCGAAGCCGCCCGCTGAACCGGTCCGTACCAACCCCTCATCCTTGAAAGGCGGACGTCATGGCCGACCCGCTGCTGTTCAACCCGCACACCTACGACCCCGCGCACTTCGACCCGGAGACCCGCCGACTCCTTCGCGCCACCGTCGACTGGTTCGAGGCGCGCGGCAAGCGCCGGATCATCGAGGACTACCGGACCCGCGCCTGGCTCGGCGACTTCCTCGCCTTCGCCGCGGAGGAGGGGCTCTTCGCGACCTTCCTGACGCCGTCCGCCGCCGCCGGTGAGGGCGAGGGCGACAAGCGCTGGGACACCGCCCGCATCGCCGCCCTCAACGAGATACTCGGCTTCTACGGCCTCGACTACTGGTACGCCTGGCAGGTCACCATCCTCGGCCTCGGCCCGGTCTGGCAGAGCGACAACGCCGCCGCCCGCGCCCGCGCCGCCGAACTCCTCTCCCAGGGCGAGGTGTTCGCCTTCGGTCTCTCCGAGAAGTCGCACGGCGCCGACATCTACTCCACCGACATGCTGCTCACGCCCGACGGGGACGGCGGCTTCCGCGCCACCGGGTCCAAGTACTACATCGGCAACGGCAACGCCGCCGGGCTCGTCTCGGTCTTCGGCCGCCGCACCGACGTCGAGGGCCCCGACGGCTACGTCTTCTTCGCCGCCGACAGCCGCCACCCGGCGTACCACCTCGTCAAGAACGTCGTCGACTCCTCGAAGTACGTCAGCGAGTTCCGCCTGGAGGAGTACCCGGTCGCCGCCGAGGACGTCCTGCACACCGGCCGCGCCGCCTTCGACGCCGCCCTCAACACCGTCAACGTCGGCAAGTTCAACCTGTGCACCGCCTCGATCGGCATCTGCGAGCACGCGATGTACGAGGCCGTCACCCACGCGCAGAACCGCATCCTGTACGGCCGGCCGGTCACCGTCTTCCCGCACGTGCGGCGCGAGCTGACCGACGCGTACGTCCGGCTCGTCGGCATGAAGCTGTTCAGCGACCGCGCCGTCGACTACTTCCGCACGGCCGGCCCCGACGACCGCCGCTACCTCCTCTTCAACCCGATGACGAAGATGAAGGTGACCACGGAGGGCGAGAAGGTCATCGACCTCATGTGGGACGTGATCGCCGCCAAGGGCTTCGAGAAGGACAACTACTTCGCCGAGGCCGCCGTGGAGATCCGCGGTCTGCCGAAGCTGGAGGGCACGGTCCACGTCAACCTGGCGCTGATCCTGAAGTTCATGCGCAACCACCTCCTCGACCCGGTCGCGTACGAGCCCGTCCCGAGCCGTCTGGACGCGGCCGACGACACGTTCCTCTTCCGCCAGGGTCCCGCCCGCGGCCTCGGTTCGGTCCGCTTCCACGACTGGCGCCCGGCCTACGACACGTACGCCCATGTGTCCAACGTCGCCCGCTTCCGCGAACAGGCCGACGCGCTCTGCGAGTTCGTGCTCAAGGCCGCCCCCGACGAGGAGCAGAGCCGAGACCTGGACCTGCTCCTCGCCGTCGGCCAGCTCTTCGCGCTCGTCGTCCACGGGCAGCTGGTCCTGGAGCAGGCCGCCCTGACCGGCCTCGACGAGGACGTCCTCGACGAGCTGTTCGCGGTCCTCGTCCGCGACTTCTCCGCGCACGCGGTCGAGCTGCACGGCAAGGACTCCGCGACCGAGCAGCAGCAGCTCTGGGCGCTCGGCGCCGTCCGGCGCCCCGTCGTCGACGAGGCACGGTCGGGGCGCGTCTGGCAGCGCGTCGAGGCGCTGTCGGGGGCGTACGAGATGACGCCCTGAGCGACCACTGACCGCCCCTGCCCGCCGACCCGAGGAGGGCGGCGGGCAGGGGCGGTCGCGGTGTCACGGCTTGGGCAGGGTGCAGCCCGGGCGGTTCAGGTCGATCACGTTGCCGGCGCCGATGCAGGGGACGATGATGTACGTCTCCTGGGCGTAGTTGATGCCCTGGCGGACGGTCACGACGCCGTTCTCGTCGATCTCGCACGGGTTGTTCACGGTGCAGCTCTCACCGTTCTCGTTGCCCGTGTTGTTGACCGCGACGACCTTGCCGGTGGCCGTGTCGATCACGGGCGAGCCGGAGGTGCCGCCGATCGTGTTGCACGCCGAGGTGTAGCGGACCGAGTCCTTCCAGGTCCAGTCGCCCTCCTTCATGCGGTACACGAAGCCGTCGATGCTGCAGTTGTAGATCCGCTTCCAGTACCCCGAGACCACGCTGATCGCCGAACCCTGCACCGGGTGGGTGTCGTTGAGGGTCAGGGCGCTGATGCCGTACGTGCTCTGTATCTGCGCGTACGTCTTGGTCAGCTGGTAGATCGAGATGTCCGTGTCGGTCATCGTGCCGTACGCGATCTTGCTGGCGCGCAGGGTGCCGACACCGGTGCCGGCCGAGTTGAGCAGCGTGAACGAGCGGCTGGAGCGCTTGTTCACGACGACCTGGCCGGGCCCCGGCATGCCGGTCTCCAGGCAGTGCCCGTTGGAGAGGACGAGCGCGGGGTCGCTCGGCAGGGAGCTGGGCGTGCGGACGACGGAGCCGGAACAGTTGCTGAGCGCGACCGTTCCCGCGAAGTCGACTGCGGCCACGGCCGGTGCCTGTGCCTGTGCCTGTGCCTGTGCGACCGTCTCCCGGGGTGCGGAGGCCGCGGCCGGGACCGCCGCCGCTCCTGTCAGGAGCAGGGCGAGCAGGGCGCCGGCGAGAGGCTTCTTCATGTGGGGGTTCCCCTCTGAATGACCATGCAACCGAGAATCCTTCGGTTGTCATGTGCATTCTTGGAAAGGAGTTGCCCAAGTGGCAAGAGGGCGTGCGGTGTTGAGAGGTGGCACGCGTGTCAAGCGGGTCGGCGAGATGATCACTCGTTCGTGAGTTCCGCCGTCGTCCTCGCGCGTCGGGCGCAAGGCTGGGAGGAGTGACGTCGACGTTGCGGGGTTGAGGGAGTGGGTGTGACGCGAGAGACGGGATCCCGTGGGGGCCTGGACGAGCGGGCGGTGTTATTGGCGGCGGGTCTCGCGGATCTGGCGGTGAGCACGCTGGGGTCGGGACTCGGGCTCGTACGGGGACTGCTGAGGCGCTCGGACGCCGTCGAGGTGGCGGCCGAGGCCGAGCGGGACCTGGAGGCGCGCGGCCGTCTCGTGCTCGACCGGTACATGTCCCCGCCCCCCGCCCACCTGGAGGTCCTCGCCCGGCACGTCCTTGCGCGGCGGGCCGGCGACGGTGGCTGAGCGGTGGGAGTCGGCCGCGTTCAAGGCGCGCGTCGACGAGGTGCTGCGGAGTCATGCCGCCGAAGAGGCCGACCGGTTGACGGCGGTGGACCCGGCACTCGGCCCGGTGGCGGAGCAGCTGGAGGCGGCGGTCGCGGACGGCAAGCGGCTGCGGGCGGCGTTCTGCTACTGGGGCTGGCGCGCGGCGGGGCAGCCCGACAGCGACGCGCTGGTGCGGGCGGCGGCCTCCATGGAGCTGGTGCACGCGGCCGCCGTCGTGCACGACGACCTGATCGACGACAGTCCGCTGCGGCACGGCCGGCCCACCGCGCACATCGCCCTGCGCGCCGCGTTGGAACACCACCCGCGGGCCGCCGCCGGGGCCAGGTCGCTCGCGATGCTCGTCGGCGACCTGCTCATGTCGCTCGCCGGGCAGCTCTTCGTCACCAGCGGCCTGCCCGCCGCCTACCTCGGCCGGGCCCGCCCGCTCTGGGCGGCGCTCGCCCGGGACCTCGTCGCGGGGGAGTGCCTGGAGATCCTGCACACGGGGGCCGTCCCGGACACGACGGCCTCACTGAAGGTGATCCGCTACAAGACCGCCAAGTACACCGTCGAGCAGCCCCTGCTGATCGGCGGCGCCCTGGCCGGGGCCGGCGGGCGGCTGCGGGAGGGCTACTCCGCGTACGGAGTGCCGCTGGGCGAGGCGTTCCAGCTGAGGGACGACCTGCTCGGCCTGTTCGGCGACCCGGAGAGCACCGGGAAGGCCGGCGCCGACGACGTCCGCGGGCACCGCCCCACGACCCTGCTCGCGGAGACCTGGCGGCTCGCCGGCGACGAGGACCGCGGGCGGCTGCGCGAGCTGCTCGGCCGGCCCGAGTCCGACGGGGCCGCCCTGGAAGCCGTACGCGAGGTGATGCGGCGGCTCAGGGCGCCCGACCGTGTCGAGGCCCTGATCGCCGACCGTGTCGATGAGGCCCTGAGCGCCCTCGACGAGCTGAACCTGCCCGCGGCCCCCGCCGCCGCGCTCACCGCCCTGGCGCACTCGGCGACGGTCCGCCGTTCCTGAGCACCGAGAGAACGAGGAGCCTTCCCATGACCCTGACCGACGCCTCGATGGACGCCCTGCGGCGGACCGGCGACGAACTCGCCGACGCCACGGTCGCCACCCTCTTCGAACGCGGGGAGGTGGGCACGTTCAACACCCTCATGCGGTACGTCTCCACCGCGGGCGCCCCGCTCCCGGACGGGCTGCCCGACGTCGCCCGGGAGTACCTCCACGCCACGAGCGCCCCGCCGGCCTGGGTCGACTGGGCGGAGATGGAGAAGGCCCGGCTCTTCTTCATCGACAACAACGTGCACATCTCCACCGCGCTCTCCTTCGCCTCCATGCCCGCCTGCTACCTCGTCCCGCACGTGGCGAAGCTGCTGTCGGCGACGCACGGCCTGAAGTACCCCTCCAAGCGGATGGCGGAGACCGGACAGTTCACGGTCTACCTGATGCAGCCCGACGCCTTCGAGGCCGGCAGCCGCTTCATCCCCGCCGCGCAGAAGGTCCGCCTGCTGCACGCCTCCATCCGGCACCACCTCCGGCGCGAGAACCGCTGGGACGTCGAGGCGGCGGGGGTGCCGATCTGTCAGGAGGACATGATCGGCGGGCAGATGTTCTTCTCGATGCTCGTCCTCGACAGCCTGCACCGCCTCGGCATCCACATGTCCTCCGAGGGGGCCGACGCCTACTACTACGCCTGGCGCGTGGTCGGCGCCATGCTGGGCGTCGACCAGGACGCCGTCCCCAAGACCCTCGAAGAGGCCCGCCGCTTCCTCGACCGGTACATGATCCGGCACATGGGGCCGTCCCCCGAGGGCGTCCAGCTGACCCGGCAGCTGATCGACCTGTACGAGGAGGTCGTCCCCGGCACCTTCTTCGACCCGATCGTCTCCGCGCTCATCCGCTACCTCGTCGGAGACACCTGCGGCGACTGGCTGGACGTCCCCCGCACCCCCTGGGACACCGTCGTCAAGTCCGTCCCCCACCTCCTCGGCGTCCTGGAGACCATCGAGGACC
This sequence comes from Streptomyces sp. NRRL B-24572, assembly GCF_002156145.1. Lineage (NCBI taxonomy): Bacteria > Bacillati > Actinomycetota > Actinomycetes > Kitasatosporales > Streptomycetaceae > Streptomyces > Streptomyces sp. NRRL B-24572. The sequence continues at coordinate 10,049 of NZ_MWIG01000027.1, forward strand.
GCTCCCCGCTGGGCGCCTGGGCCCTGGACCGCCTCGGCCACCTCACCACTGTCATGGAACTCTCCTCCCTCACGCGCGGGCGCGTCATGCACTACGCCATCCCCGAGCACCTCAAGAAGGACTACGGCGTCCCGGCGGGACCGCCGCGCACCCGCCGCTGGACCCCGCCGGCGGCCACCGTCTCGCCGTAACGCCCCCTCACCCCGCTGACCACCGGAAACGAGGGTGAAGAGCACCCCGGAAGCCTGGTAGATTGTTCTCTGTCGCCACGGGGGAAACCCCGGAACGACAATCACACCTAGTCCGGGTGGCGGAATGGCAGACGCGCTAGCTTGAGGTGCTAGTGCCCTTTATCGGGCGTGGGGGTTCAAGTCCCCCCTCGGACACAAGACATGCACCACGTGGTGGTCGGGATGGATCCCGGCCGCCACGTGGTGTTTTCGCGTGTCGTCACGGGAATCGGGGGTGGCCGATGAGTCCGGGTGGGTCGCGCCGTACAGCGGCCGGAGTCCTGCTGCTGATCGCGCTCGTCGGCGGCTGCGCCGGGGCGGCCGAGCCGCCGGCCCGCACGGCGTCGCAGCAGGCGCCGGAGATCGAGAGGGACCGGAAGCCGGTGGAGAGGCGGTTCCCGCAGTTCGGGAACTTCACCGGCGTCGCATGGGCGGCGGCCCCGCTCGGCGTGGCGGACTCCCGGGTGCCCGGGCCCACCGACGTACGGATGTCCGGTGTGGTGACCCTCGCGAAGGCGGACGTCCGGCGGCTGCTGAAGGAGTACCACTGGGCGCCCGCCGAGGAGTTGCCGGACGTCCTCGGGAGCGTCGCGCCCCTGGTGCCCGCGGGCGCGGCGTGGCGGACGAGCGGGGCGTTCACCTCGGCTGTCACCGGGGAGGCCTACCCGGCTTCGTTCCACCTCGATCCCGTGGCGGGGGTGATGGTCTTCGACGCGGTCGACCCGACGGCCGTTGAAGGCTCCTGACCTCGGCCGCGTCCCCGACCGGACGGTCGGACGAAAATCCTTGGACCGCGACAGTACCCGCGCGGGAGACTCCCTTTGCTCATGTTCGACACGACAGCACAGGGTTGGGTATGGGATCGCCAGAAAAACCTGAAACATCCGAATCGAAAGAGAGTTTGCCGAACAAGGGCTCGGTACTCCTCGCCGTCCGCTTCTACGGACGGGAACTGCTCCGCCTCCGATGGCTGGCCGCCCCCGCCCTGCTGCTGCCGGCGCTCGGCAACATCGGCACCAACTACATCGCCCCCCTGGTCGTCGCCAAGCTCGTCGGCCGCATCGCCGGCGAAGGCACCGGCGGAGGGCTCGGCCCCCTGATTCCGTACGTCCTCGTCTTCGCCGGCGTTCTGCTGCTCGCGGAGGCCCTGATCCGCCTCGGACTGCACTGCCTGAACCGCGTCGACGCCCGCGGCATCGAGAACCTGTACGTCATCGGCATGGACGAACTGTTCGCCAAGGACGCCGCGTTCTTCCACGACAACTTCGCGGGATCGCTCACCAAACGGGTCCTCAGCTTCGCCTCCCGCTTCGAGGAGTGCATCGACACCCTGACCTTCTCGGTCATGGGCAACTTCGTGCCGCTGGTGTTCGCCTCGGTGGTGCTCTGGCAGTACGACCCGCTGCTCGTGGTCGGACTCCTGGTCCTCATCACGATCACGGGCGCGTGCGTGGTGCCCCTGATTCGGCGCCGGCAGGCACTCGTCGCCCGGCGCGAACAGGCGATCGCCCGGGTGTCGGGCCACGTCGCCGACAGCCTGACGAACATGGACACCGTCCGCTCCTTCGGCGCCGAGGAGCGCGAGGCCGCCGAGCACCGGTCCCGCGTCGCGGAGTCGCGGAAGCTCACGCTGCGCTCCTGGGACTACGGCAACCTGCGCATCGAGACGCTCATCGCGCCGATGTCCGTCCTGACGAACGTCCTCGGACTCGTCCTCGCCGTCACCCTCGGCGGCGGGGAGCACGGCGTGGAGGCCGTCATCGTCGCCTTCACGTACTACGCCAACGCGACCCGGATCATGTTCGAGTTCAACCAGATCTACCGGCGCCTGGAGAGCTCGATGACGGAGGCCGCGCAGTTCACCGAACTGCTCCTCGACCGGCCGACCGTCCTCGACCCGGAGACCCCGGAACCCCTCCGGCCCGAGGGCGCCGCGGTGCGCTTCGAGAAGGTCACCTTCGCCCACGCGGGCGCGAAGCCGCTCTTCGAGGGCCTCGACCTGGACGTGCCCAGCGGCGCGAAGATCGGATTCGTGGGCCGGTCCGGCGGCGGCAAGACCACCCTCACCCGGCTGCTGCTCCGGATGACGGACATCGACGGCGGCCGGATCACCATCGGAGGCCAGGACATCAGCCGGCTCCGGCAGGCCGAACTGCGCAGCCTGATCGCGTACGTGCCGCAGGACCCCGCCATGTTCCACCGCACCCTGCGGGAGAACATCGCCTTCGCCCGGCCGGACGCCACCGACGCCGAGATCCGGCGCGCGGCCGAGGCGGCGCACGTCACCGAGTTCGTGGACGCCCTCCCCGAAGGCTTCGACACCATGGTCGGCGAGCGCGGCGTGAAGCTGTCCGGCGGCCAGCGCCAGCGGGTCGCCCTCGCCCGGGCGATCCTGCGGGACGCGCCGGTCCTCCTCCTCGACGAGGCGACCAGCGCACTGGACTCCGAGAGCGAGATGCTCGTGCAGGACGCCCTGTGGCGGCTCATGGACGGGCGGACGGCGCTGGTGGTCGCCCACCGGCTGTCCACGGTGGCCACGATGGACCGGCTCGTCGTCCTCGACCGCGGACGGATCGTCGAGCAGGGCACGCACCAGGAGCTCCTCACCGCCGAGGGCGCCTACGCGAAGCTCTGGCAGCACCAGTCGGGCGGCTTCCTCGACGACACCCCCACGGGGGCAGGCGTGCACTGACGCCGGCCCCTCGGAGGGTTTTCCACAGGTTGCTCCTGGTCGGGCCGGGGTGTCGGTGCGGACGGATAGGCTTCAGAAATGGTCCTTTCCGACGCCTCTGCCGCTCCTGACGCTCCTGCCGCCCCCGACGACTCCGCCGAGATCTCCGACGCCGCCCGGGTGCTGCACCGCGTCTTCGGCTACAGCTCCTTCCGCGGGGAGCAGCAGGAGATCATCGAGCAGGTCGTCGGCGGCGGCGACGCGCTCGTCCTGATGCCGACCGGCGGCGGCAAATCGCTCTGCTACCAGATCCCGGCCCTGGTCAGAGCGGGTACGGGCGTCGTGATCTCGCCCCTCATCGCCCTGATGCAGGACCAGGTGGACGCGCTCAGGGCGCTGGGCGTGCGGGCCGGCTTCCTGAACTCGACACAGGACCCGTACGAGCGGCAGGCCGTCGAGCAGGCGTTCCTCGCGGACGAGCTCGACCTGCTCTACCTGGCCCCCGAGCGGCTCCGCACCGAGGGCACCCAGCGGCTGCTCGACCGGGGCACGGTGTCGCTCTTCGCGATCGACGAGGCGCACTGCGTCGCCCAGTGGGGCCACGACTTCCGGCCCGACTACCTCGCCCTGTCCATGCTCCACGAGCGGTGGCCGAAGGTGCCGCGGATCGCGCTGACGGCGACCGCCACCCCGGCCACCCACGCCGAGATCGCGAAGCGGCTCGGCCTCGAGGACGCCCGGCACTTCGTCGCCGGCTTCGACCGGCCGAACATCCAGTACCGCATCGTCCCGAAGAACAACCCGCTCAAGCAGCTCCTGGAGCTGATCAGGACCGAGCACGAGGGGGACGCGGGCGTCGTCTACTGCCTCTCGCGCGCCTCGGTGGAGAAGACGGCGGCCGCCCTCGTGGAGCACGGCATCGACGCCGTCCCGTACCACGCCGGCATGGACGCCCGGACGCGCGCGGCGAACCAGGCCCGCTTCCTGCGGGAGGACGGGGTCGTCGTGGTCGCGACCATCGCCTTCGGCATGGGCATCGACAAGCCCGACGTCCGCTTCGTGGCCCACCTCGACCTGCCGAAGTCGGTCGAGGGCTACTACCAGGAGACCGGCCGCGCGGGCCGCGACGGCGAGCCGGCCACGGCCTGGCTGGCGTACGGCCTCCAGGACGTCGTCCAGCAGCGCAAGATGATCGACGGCTCCGAGGGCGACGAGACGCACCGCCGCTCCCTGGCCATGCACCTGGACGCCATGCTCGCCCTCTGCGAGACGGTCGACTGCCGCCGCGTGCGGCTCCTGGAGTACTTCGGGCAGACCGGCAAGCCCTGCGGCAACTGCGACGCCTGCCTGACGCCGGGCGAGTCCTGGGACGGGACCGTCGCCGCGCAGAAGCTGCTGTCCACGGTGTGGCGGCTGGCGAAGGAGCGGCGCCAGAAGTTCGGCGCCGGCCAGATCATCGACATCCTCCAGGGCAAGAGGACGGCCAAGGTCATCCAGTTCGACCACGACCAGCTGTCGGTGTTCGGCGTCGGCTCGGACCTGGGCACCGCCGAGTGGCGCGGGGTCGTCCGCCAGCTCCTCGCGCAGCGGCTGCTCGCGGTGGAGGGCGACTACGGGACGCTCGTGCTCACCGAGGACAGCGGCGAGGTCCTCGGCGGGCGCCGCCAGGTCCCGATGCGCAAGGAGAAGGCGGTCGCCCCCGCCCGCAAGGAGCCCGGGACCCGATCCGGCAAGGGTGCCCGCGTACCGGTCGACCTGCCCGCGGCCGCCGTGCCGGTCTTCGAGGCGCTCCGCGCCTGGCGGGCCGCGACGGCGCGCGAGCAGGGCGTGCCGGCGTACGTCGTCTTCCACGACGCCACGCTCCGCGAGATCGCGACCCGCATGCCCGCCACCGTCGAGGAGCTCGGCACCGTCGGCGGCGTCGGCGAGGCCAAGCTCACCAAGTACGCCGAGGGCGTCCTCGACACCCTCGCCCAGACCGGCGGCGCGGGGAGCGGCGATGCGGGTCCCGACGGGGCCCCCGCCTCCTCCGCGCCCGCGGCTCCGGCCGCGCCCGCGGTCCCGGCGCCTGCCGCCGCCCCGGCCGCCTCCATGCCGTCGGCGCGCAGGGCGGAGCCGGACGTTCCGCCGTTCTACGACGAGGAGCCGCCGTTCGACTTCGACGAGCTCGAACCGCCGTGGGACGAGGACGAGTAGCCCCGGGCATCCCGGGCGCCGGAGGCCGTATCGAGACATTCGATACGGCCTCCGGTCGTTTTCGAGTGGTGGAACAGCGGTGGAACACGGCCGGGGGAGTCGTTGACGGAGGGCGGCAAGTCGCGGCTCCCGGAGGCGCTTTGACCAGCGATGATCTTCGGATGTACGGTTCTTCCGAGTCTCCCGGGGGGCGGCTGGGGTACGCCTCGGACGCGGATGACGACGACGGCACGGGCCGGAGCGCAGTGCGCTTTTCGGCCACTGCTCCAGGGCGCCACCGAACCGCCCCCGCGCGGCGACCAGGACCCCTGAGACCACGCACGTGAGGAACCCTCCGCCGATGACGAGCAGTCTGCACGGAATCCTGCGGACGGGTACGACACTGGCCGTGGCCGCCGTCGTCCTGACCGGGTGCTCCACCGGGCAGCCGCAGGCGGGGCCCACCGCGCCGGCCGCCGTCACCGTCACGCCGCGCTCCGCCGCCGACCCCTCGACCTGGACCCTGCCCATGCAGGCGTACCGCCCCACCGCCGAGCAGACCAGGACCCTCGCCCGCGCCGAGCAGAAGCTGGTCGGCCGCTGCCTCGAGGACTTCGGGATCGTCTGGAAGCCGGCGCCTGCGCTTCCCCCGGTCGGCCCGAAGAACATGCTCGACTGGCGGTACGGCATCCATGACGCCCGGATGTCCGCGAAGTTCGGCTACCAGGTCGACCCGGCCCAACAGGCCCGCTACGAAAAGGCGTTGAAGGCTGCCGACGCACAGCCGCAGCTCTCCGCCGACGCCCAGCTGGTCCTGGGCGGCACCGACGTCCCCGCCGAACTCCTGCAGCAGGTCGGCCCCGAGGCGCGGCGCGGCTTCTACGGCGGGCGGAAGATCCCCGAAGGCGGCTGCTTCGGCCGGGCCCGCCGGACCCTGGGCGGTTCGGTGCAGGGAGTCTCCCCGCTGGTCCAGCGGCTCACCAGCGACTCGTACCCCACGTCCATGGAAGACCCGCTGGTGAAGGCGGCGTTCGCGCGCTGGTCCGCCTGCATGAAGACCAAGGGCTTCACGTACCCGGCGCCCATGGCCGCCAACGACGACCCCCGGTTCCGGCCGGGTCCCGGGGGCGCGTCCCGCGTCGAGATCGACACGGCGCTCGCCGACATCGGCTGCCGCGCCACGCACCGGGTCGCGGAGATCTGGCACGAGGCGGAGACCCGGATCCAGCGCGCGTCGATCACGCGCAACGCCGCGGCGCTCGCGGCGGACCGCCGCGCCCTCGACACCAGCCTGCGCAAGGCCGCGGACGTCCTCGCCCGCCCCTGACCCGCCTTGCCTCCCTCTTCTCTTTCCTCTGCTCTTTCCTCTGCCGATTCCGTTCCGACGATCACTCCGGAGACCCTTATGCAGACCACCTCGCGCGGCCGCCTGCGCACCGCCCTCGTCGCCGCCGTGATGGGCGCCTCCGCCCTGACCGGCGCGGGCACGGCCCACGCGGAGGGCGACCCCACCGCCTGGATCTCCAGCGACGAGGACACCATCATGTCCAGCCAGAAGTGCGCCGGCTCGTCGGAGGAGTTCCGCTTCCGTCTCTACTACAGCCCCAACTACTCGGGCGCCTGGGTCAACATCGGCCACAACATCTACGACATGCTGGCCCTCAAGATGCCGTACACCCCGGCCATGCCGCTCCGCTTCTGCGACAACACCGGCTCGGGCAGCGGCCAGGTCGCCGGCAACAACGCGGCCTCCGCCTACAACTGGTACGACGGCTACAGCGCCTCCGTGTACTACAGCGCCGGCTACAAGGGCGCCTACGACTTCGTCCAGCGCCGGTCCGGCGTCTCCACGCTCGTGAACACCCGGAACGACAACCGCTCCATCCAGTTCAGCAGCTCCTGGTAGTCGCTCACGCGGGCTGCGGCGTGAGGCGCCGCAGCCCCCTGCGGTCGTAGTAGTGCGTCATGGCGAACCCGAACGCCAGGGCGAGCACCGTGCCGACCGCGATCATGATCCAGCCGCGGGCGAGACCCGCGTCGGCCCGGGCGTCGAAGTACAGGATGGACCGGACGCCCGAGCTGAGCTGGTGCATCGGCTCGAAGATCCCCAGGAAGCGGTAGAACGCGGGGGTCGCCTCCAGCGGGACGGTCGCCCCGGAGGAGGGGAGGGCCAGGGCGATGAAGATGAACATGGACACGAGCTGCCCGATGCCCCCGAAAGCCGCGTTGATGGCCTGGACGCCGAGGCCGACGGCGACCGTCGCGCAGTAGGAGAAGAGCCACAGCATCGGGATGTGGTCGGCGTCCATGCCCAGGATCGCGATCGTGGCGACCATGACGAGCGTGGTGGTCAGGAGCGCGATCCCGGCCGTCATCAGCATCTTCAGGACGAGCGTCTGGGTGCGGCTGATGGGGACGGTCGGGTGGCGGGTGTGCCAGGGCCCGATCTCGCTGTCGGCGTAGCCGAGCGCGGTGTCGACACCGGCGTTGACCAGGTTTCCGCCGATGAAGCCGCCCAGGACGAGCAGCAGCGTGTAGTAGAAGGCGGTCAGGCCCAGGCCGCTGTGCCGGCCGATCGGATGGCCGACGCGGGTCGTGATCGCGACGGGGTCGGTCAGGAGCAGCCGTGTGGTCGGTACGGCGGTGGTGGCCGCGAGCTGCTTGCCGATGGTCAGCGAGGCCTGGTGTGCCGCGCTCTGGTTGATCTGGGCGGCCAGGGACGAGCCCAGGCTGCCGAGGCCGGGATTGGTGAGCACGGTGAGCGTCGGGCGGACCGTCGCCCGGTTCGTGGTCAGCGCGGCGACGGACGCGGTGAAGTCCTTCGGGACGACCAGGGCGCCGAAGACCTTGCCCGAGGCCATCGCGTCCTGTGCCGCCGCGAGGTCGAGGCGGCGCCAGTCGATGGTGGTCTTCGAGGAGCCCACCGCGGCGACCGAGTCGGTGATCTGCTTCCCCAGGTTCTCCCGCTGCCCCGGCAGCGGACGGCCCTGGTCCTCGTCGACCAGGGCGATGGGCAGCCGGTCCAGGTGGTCGTTCGGGCTGAGGATGCCGCCCATGTAGAGGAGTGACAGCAGCAGCGACACCAGGGCGCACAGGACGGTCGGTACGAGCCACAGCTTGGCGTGCCGTACGAGCGTGGTGGCACGGACCTGTGGACCGGTGCCGGTGCCGGTGCCGGGCTCGGGTTCCGGGGCGTTCGGGGGGATCGCGGAGGTCATGGGGCCATGGTCGGCGGACGGGGCCGCGATCCGGGCATTTCGGTCGGCCGTGCGGGTGGGCGTGTCGGACGCACCGTCGGTCCCGCTCCGATTGCGGAGGCGTGGGCGCCGGGTTTGAGTGGGGAGGCCCCCTCTCGCGTTTCCAGGAGCTGTCATGTCGATGGCGTTCGGTTCACCCTTCGGTTCGTCGGATCCGTTCAGCGACCTGTTCAACCGGTTCTTCGGGATGTCACCCGCCTCCTCGCCCCCGGCGGTGCAGCGCGTGCCCATCGGACGTCTGCTGACCGAGTCCGCCCACGAACTGCTGAACACGGCCGCGCGCAAGGCCGACGAGGACGGCAGCACCGACCTCGACACGGAACACCTCCTGTGGGCGGCGACCCAGATCGAGCCCACCCGCCGGCTCCTCTCCCAGGGCGGGGTGAACCCCGACAAGCTCGCCGAACAGCTCGCCGGGGTCCTTCCCCGGGAGTCCGCCGAACCGTCCGCCGAGCCCGGGCTGACCCCGGCGGCCAAGCGGACCCTCGCGACCGCCCACGCCTACTCGCAGGCGGCCGGGGTCTCGTACATCGGCCCGGAGCACATCCTCAGCGCCCTCCTGCGCGACCCCGACTCCGGCGCCTCCCGCTTCCTGCGGGCCGAGGACCTGGACGTGCAGAAGCTGCGCGGCCTCACCGACCAGGCGGCCCGCCCGGAGCCGGGCGCCCCCGCCGCCGCGAAGCAGCCGGCCACGACCCTCGACGAGTACGGCCGCGACCTCACGGAGGAGGCGAGGGCGGGCAGGCTCGACCCGGTCGTCGGGCGGTCCGACGAGATCGAGCAGACCGTCGAGATCCTCTCCCGCCGCTCCAAGAACAACCCCGTGCTCATCGGCGAGCCCGGCGTCGGCAAGACCGCCATCGTGGAGGGCCTCGCCCAGCGGATCGTCGCGGGCGAGGTGCCGGACACGCTCAAGGACAAGCGGGTCGTCTCCCTCGACCTGTCCGGCATGGTCGCCGGAGCGCAGTACCGCGGGCAGTTCGAGGAACGCCTGAAGAAGGTCATCGAGGACGTCCAGCAGGCCGAGGGCGAGATCATCCTCTTCATCGACGAACTCCACACGGTCGTCGGCGCCGGAGCCACCGGCGAGGGCTCCATGGACGCGGGCAACATGCTCAAGCCCGCCCTCGCCCGCGGCGAACTGCACGTCGTGGGCGCCACCACCATCGACGAGTACCGCAAGCACATCGAGAAGGACGCCGCCCTCGAACGCCGCTTCCAGCCCGTCCTGATCCCGGAGCCGACCGTCGAGGAGACCGTGCAGATCCTCGAAGGACTGCGGGACGCGTACGAGGCCCACCACCAGGTCCGCTTCGCCGACGGCGCCCTCGCGGCGGCGGCCGAACTCTCCGACCGCTACATCAGCGACCGCTTCCTGCCCGACAAGGCCATCGACCTCATGGACCAGGCCGGCGCGCGCGTACGGCTCCGCAGCGGCGGCCGCTCCACCGAGGTCGTCAGCCGCGAGGACAGGCTCGCCAAGCTGGGGCGCGAGAAGGACCAGGCCGTCGCCCGCGAGGACTTCGAGAGGGCCAAGGAGCTCAAGGAGCAGATGGCCGAGATCGAGGGCGAGCTCGCCGGGATCGAGGAGCGCCGCGAGGGCGTCGTCTCGGTCACCGCCGCCGACATCGCCGACATCGTCTCCCGCCGCACCGGCATCCCCGTCTCGCAGCTCACCGCCAGCGAGAAGGAGAGGCTCCTCAAGCTGGAGGAGGAGATGCACGCCCGGATCGTCGGCCAGGACGAGGCGGTCACCGCCGTCTCCGAGGCCGTGCGCCGCAACCGGGCGGGCATGGGCGACCCGAACAGGCCCGTCGGCTCCTTCCTCTTCCTCGGTCCCACGGGCGTCGGCAAGACCGAACTCGCCAAGACCCTCGCCGAGCTGCTCTTCGGCGCCGAGGACCGCATGATCCGCTTCGACATGAGCGAGTTCCAGGAGAAGCACACCGTCGCCCGGCTCGTCGGCGCGCCTCCCGGATACGTCGGCTACGAGGAGGCCGGCCAGCTCACCGAGAAGGTCCGCCGCCAGCCGTACAGCGTCGTCCTCTTCGACGAGATCGAGAAGGGGCACCCCGACGTCTTCAACACGCTGCTCCAGATCCTCGACGACGGCCGCCTCACCGACGGACAGGGCCGCACGGTCGACTTCCGCCACTGCGTCGTCATCATGACGTCCAACATCGGCGCCCACCGCATCCTCGCCCACGAGGGCGACGCGGCCGAGCTCAAGGACGAGCTGATGGAGGACCTGCGGGGACGCTTCCTGCCCGAGTTCCTCAACCGCATCGACGACATCATCGTCTTCCACAGCCTCACCGAGGAGGACCTGTCGGAGATCGTCGACCACCTCCTCGACCGCAGCAAGCACCGCGTCCACGCGCAGGGCATGACCCTGGAGGTCACCGAGGCGGCGAAGAAGCTCCTCGTCGCCCACGGCTACCAGCCGGCGTTCGGCGCCCGGCCGCTGCGCCGCACGATCCAGACGGAGCTCGACAACCGCGTCGCCTCCCTGCTGCTCGGCGGCGAGGCCGACCCCGGCGACACGATCGTCGCGGACGTCATCGAGGACTCGCTGCACTGCACGGTCCGCAAGCACGAGGCCGTGGGGAGCGGCGCCACGGCGGCCTGACGGCCGCCGCACACGAGCAGGGCAGGGGCCGTCCCGAGCGGCCCCTGCCCGCAGGTCACCGCGGTACGCAGGTCACCGCGGTACGGATGTCACCGCGGCACGCGTGTCACTGAGGTACGGAGTCTCCCGGGAGGCGGTCCAGGGCGGCGGCGACATCGGTGCGGCCCGCGACCTCCCTGAGCGCGCGGGCCGTCACGGACTCCGGCTCCCGGACGACCGTCACCAGGCCGACCGGCACCGACCGCGCCGGCTCGGCCATCGGCACCGCCCGCATGCCGTGCGGCACCCCGAAGACGTGCAGCCAGGTGTGCGGCACGATGCTCGCCCACCGGCCGGTCCGCACATGGGCGAAGAGCGACGCCACCGAGTCCGTCTCGACCCGCGGCGAGGGCCGCACCCCCGCCTCCGCGAACACCTCGTCGAGCACCTGGCGCCCCTGCATGGTCCCGGTCAGCAGGCAGAGCGGCAGCCGCGAGGCCTCCTCCCAGGTCGCCGAGGCCCGCTGCGGCAGGGCGTCGGCGGTGCCGGTGAGGAGCACGTACCGCTCCTCGTACAGCGGCACCGCCTGGAAGTGGTCCGCGAGGCCCTTGTGCAGATACGTCACCCCGGCGTCGATCTCGAAGTTCCGCAGCTGCCGCAGGACGTCCTCCGACCGGAGGTCCGCCGCCACCTCCACGGTCACCAGCGGGTGCGCCAGGCAGAACGGCGCCGTGAGCAGGGCGACCGCGCCGGACGCCGTCGGCACCGCGCCGATCCGGATCCGGCCGCTCAGACCCGTACGCAGGGCACCGACCTCGCTCTTCAGGGCGTCACGGTCGGCAAGCAGCCGCTGCGCCCACACCACGATCCGCTCGCCCTCGGGAGTGAGGCCCTCGTACCGGCGGCCGCGCAGCACCAGCGGGACGTCGAGCTCGTCCTCCAGCTTCCGGATCGCCTCCGACAGGGCGGGCTGGGAGACGTGGCAGGCCTGGGCGGCGCGGGCGAAGTGACGCTCCCGCGAGAGGGCCACCAGGTACTCGAGTTGACGGAACAGCACCCCACGGGTCTACCGGACCGTCCACCGGAACGCCAATCGGCGCCGCCGTCACTTCACGGCCGCGGACCCGGCCTCCAGACGGTCGTCGCCGCAGTACACGTTCATCGAGGTCCCCCGCAGGAAGCCGACCAGGGTGAGCCCGCTCTCCGCGGCGAGGTCCACGGCGAGCGAGGAGGGCGCGGACACGGCCGCGAGCATCGGGATGCCGGCCATCACCGCCTTCTGCACCAGCTCGAAGGAGGCCCGCCCGCTCACCATCAGCACCGTCCCGCGCAGCGGAAGCAGCCCCGACCGCAGGGCGTGCCCGACGACCTTGTCCACGGCGTTGTGCCGGCCGACGTCCTCCCGCAGGCACAGCAGCTCGCCCTCGGCCGAGAAAAGACCGGCCGCGTGCAGCCCGCCGGTGCTGTCGAAGACCTTCTGCGCGGCCCGCAGCCGGTCGGGAAGCGCCGTCAGCACCTCGGGTCCGACGCGCAGCGGGTCCTCGGCGACGGACCAGGCGGCCGTCGTCCGCACCGCGTCCAGGCTCGCCTTGCCGCACAGGCCGCACGAGGAGGTCGTGTAGAAGTTCCGCTCCAGGGACGCGTCGGGGGCGGCCACACCGGGCGCGAGGACGACGTCCACCACGTTGTACGTGTTGCCGCCGTCGGACGTGGCGCCCGCGCAGTACCGGATCCCGGCCACGTCCCCGGCGGCGTGCACCACGCCCTCGCTCACCAGGAACCCGGCCGCCAGGTCGAAGTCGTCGCCGGGGGTGCGCATCGTCACGGTCAGCGGGCGCCCGCCGACCCGGATCTCCATCGGCTCCTCGGCGGCCAGCGTGTCGGGGCGGTACCCGGACTCGCCCTCCCGGACGCGCAGGACGCGCCGCCGCCGGGTCACGCGTCCCACGAGGTGCTCCCTGCGTCGTTCCGTACGGCGGCCGCCGTCTCGGTCACGGAGGCACCGGCCTGCTCCGGCACGGAGGTCCGGGCCTGCTCCGGCGCGGAGGCGCGGACCGGCTCCAGGCGGACCACCACGCCCTTGGACGTCGGGCAGTTGCTGATGTCGGCGACGCTGTCCAGCGGCACCAGGACGTTCGTCTCGGGGTAGTAGGCCGCCGCGGACCCCCGGCTCGCGGGGTACGCGACCACCCGGAAGCCCTCCGCGCGCCGCTCCCGCCCGTCGTGCCAGACGCTCACCAGGTCCACGAGCCGGCGGTCTTCGAGGCCGAGGGCTTCGAGGTCGGCCGGGTTGACGAGGACGACCCGGCGGGCGTCGTGGATGCCCCGGTAGCGGTCGTCGGGGGCGTACCAGACGGTGTTCCACTGGTCGTGCGAGCGCAGGGTCTGCAGCAGCAGGTGCCCTTCGGGGACGTGCGGCATCGTGAACGCGTTGCGGGTGAAGACGGCCTTGCCGCTCGGGGTGGGGAAGACCTCGCTGTTCACCGGGTTGGGCAGGTGGAAGCCGCCGGGCCGGGCCACCCGTGCGTCGAAGTCCTCGAAGCCGGGCACGACCCGGGAGATCCGGTCCCGGACGGTGCCGTAGTCGCGCTCGAACTCCTCCCAGGGGACGTCCGGTTCGTCACCGAGGGTCCGGCGCGCGAGACGCGCGACGATCGCGACCTCACTGAGCAGGTCGGGGGAGGCCGGCGGCAGCTTCCCCCGGGAGGCGTGGACGTCGCTCATGGAGTCCTCGACGGTGACGAACTGCTCGACGCCGCCCTGCACGTCCCGGTCGCTGCGGCCGAGGGTGGGCAGGATCAGGGCGGTGTCGCCGCAGACCGTGTGGGAGCGGTTGAGCTTGGTGGAGACGTGCGCGGTGAGCCGGCAGCTCCGCATCGCCTCCTCGGTGACCGCACTGTCGGGGGTGGCCCGGACGAAGTTCCCCGCGACGCCCAGGAAGACCTTCGCGCGCCCCTCGTGCATGGCGCGGATGCCGTTCACCGCGTCCAGGCCGTGGTGGGCGGGCGGGGTGAAGCCGAACTCGCGCCCCAGGGCGTCGAGGAACCTCTGCGGCATCCGCTCCCACACGCCCATCGTGCGGTCGCCCTGCACGTTGCTGTGGCCGCGCACCGGGCAGACGCCCGCGCCGGGCCTGCCGATGTTGCCGCGCGCCATCAGGAAGTTGACGATCTCGCGGATCGTGGGCACGCCGTGCTTGTGCTGGGTGACGCCCATCGCCCAGCACACGATGATCTTCTCGCTCGCGAGGACCCGCTCGAAGAGCGTCTGGATCTCCTCGCGGGACAGGCCCGTCGCCGTGAGGACGTCCTCCCACGAGACCTGACGCGCGTGCTCGGCGAACTCGGTGAAGCCGATCGTGTTCCGCTCGATGAAGCCACGGTCGAGGACCGTGCCCGGAGCGGCGTCCTCGGCCTCCAGGAGCAGCCGGTTCAGGGCCTGGAAGAGGGCGAGGTCGCCGCCGGCGCGGATGTGCAGGAACTGGTCGGCGATCGGCGTGCCGCGGCCGATGATCCCGCGGGCCTTCTGCGGGTGCTTGAAGCGCATGAGCCCGGCCTCGGGCAGCGTGTTGACGGCCACGACCTGCCCGCCGTTCCGCTTGGTCTCCTCCAGGGCCGACAGCATCCGGGGATGGTTGGTGCCCGGGTTCTGCCCCACGACGAACACCAGGTCGGAGTGGTGGATGTCGTCCAGGGAGACGCTGCCCTTGCCGATGCCCAGCGTCTCCGACAGCGCGGAACCGCTGGACTCGTGGCACATGTTGGAGCAGTCCGGCAGGTTGTTCGTGCCGTACGCGCGCGCGAAGAGCTGGAGGAGGAACGCGGCCTCGTTGTTCAGCCGGCCGGAGACGTAGAAGAGGGCCTCGTCGGGGGAGTCGAGCGCCTTGAGTTCGTCGGCGAGCAGACCGAGCGCCTCGTCCCAGCCGATCGGCTCGTAATGCGTCGCACCGGGCCGCTTCACCATCGGCTCGGTGAGCCGGCCCTGCTGATTGAGCCAGTAGTCGGACATGCCGTCGAGCTCCGCGATCGAGTGCTCGCGGAAGAAGTCCCGGGTGACGCGCCGCGAGGTGGCCTCGTCGTTGATGTGCTTGGCGCCGTTCTCGCAGTACTCGTTCATGTGCCGCTTGCCCGGCGCGGGCTCCGGCCAGGCGCAGCCCGGGCAGTCGATGCCCTTCGGCTGGTTGATGTTCAGCAGCGTCAGCGCGGTGCGCCTCGGGGACGTCTGGCCCAGGGAGTACTCCAGCGCGTGCGTCACGGCGGGCAGTCCCGTCGCCCAGGTCTTCGGCGGGGTGACCTTCAGATCGTCGACCGGGTCCTCGATGGCGCTCATGCTCTGCTCCGCCTCATTTCCTCGCGAATATCGGATTCTCGCCGCAGAGCAGATTCGGTCCCTTTCGGAGCAAAGTCAAAGAGATGTTCTCGATGAGCTGATAGGTGCGGCCTATGGCTCGGTTCCTGTGGCGGACAAGGGTGTACAAGCGATTTCTATCGCGTCATCGGTAATACCTCTTTGACTTGCCCGGAGAATTCGCCGAGGGTGATCAGGTCATGAATTCCTGTTCGCACCCCGCCCCGCTGACGGACCGATTCGGCCGGGTCAACGTCAGCCTCGACACCCTGCGCCCGGAGCGGTTCGCCGAGATCACCCGGCGCGACCGGCTCGCCGACGTCCTGGCCGGACTGCGCGCCGCGCGCGCCGCCGGCCTCGCCCCGGTCAAGGTCAACGCGGTCCCGGTCCACGGGGTCAACGACGACGAGGTCGCCGACCTGGCCGCGTTCGGCGCCGAGCACGGCTACGTGGTGCGGTTCATCGAGTCGATGCCGCTCGACGCGCAGGGCGCCTGGGACCGCGACCGCATGGTCACCGCCGAGGAGATCCTGCACCGCCTCGGCGAGCGCTTCGACCTGGCCCCCGTCGACCGGCGGGACAACGCCCCCGCCGAGGAGTGGCGGATCGCCGGCACGGACGCCGTGGTCGGCGTCATCGCCAGCGTCACCCGCCCCTTCTGCGGCGGCTGCGACCGGGTGCGGCTCACCGCCGACGGCCAGCTGCGCACCTGTCTGTTCGCCACCGAGGAGTCCGATCTGCGGGCCCTGCTGCGCGGCGGCGCCGACGACGCGGCCCTCGAAGCCGCCTGGCGGAGCGCGATCGGCGGCAAGGGCCCCGGACACGCCATCGGCGGCCCGGACTTCCGCCGCCCGGAACGGCCGATGTCGGCCATCGGAGGCTGAACGGATGAGTACGGCACCCATGGAGCGGATGAGTCCGTCTCCCATGGAGCGGACGAGCCCGTCCCCCATGGAACGGACGAGCACGCCACCCGGGAACGGCCGCACGGCGAGCCCGGGGTGCGGCGACCCGGCACGCCCCGCCCTCGCGTGGGAGCAGGCCAGGAACCTCGCCCGCGACAGCGCCGGGCCACCGCTGCCCGCCGTCACCCGGGACCTCCCCGACGCCCTCGGCCACGCCCTCGCCGAGCCCCTGAGGGCGCTCACCGACCTGCCGCCCTTCGACACCTCCGCGATGGACGGCTGGGCCGTGGCGGGAGCCGGACCGTGGCGGCCGCGCGGCGACGGCGTCCTGGCGGGGGAGGAGCCCGGACCGCTGGG
Organism: Streptomyces sp. NRRL B-24572; assembly: GCF_002156145.1. Taxonomy (NCBI): domain Bacteria; kingdom Bacillati; phylum Actinomycetota; class Actinomycetes; order Kitasatosporales; family Streptomycetaceae; genus Streptomyces; species Streptomyces sp. NRRL B-24572. The sequence continues at coordinate 26,599 of NZ_MWIG01000027.1, forward strand.
CCCCGGCACCGCCGTACGCATCGCCACCGGCGCCCCCGTACCGGCGGGGGCGAGCGCGGTGCTCCGGCGGGAGCACGGGGAGATCGAGGAGGGGACCGGTCTGCTGCTCGACCGCTCGGAAGGCGCGATCGCCCCCGGGCGGGACGTCCGGCCCAGGGGGCAGGAGTGCCGGGAGGACGACGTCCTGCTGCCCGCCGGCACGACCGTGACCGCGCGCGTGCTCGGGCTCGCGGCCGCCACAGGGTACGACCGCCTCGCGGTGCACCGCCGGCCCGTCGTGGAACTCCTCGTGCTCGGCGACGAGTTGCTGGAGTCCGGCGTGCCCCGGCACGGCCGGGTCCGGGACGCCCTCGGCCCGCTCCTCGCGCCCTGGCTGCGCGGTTGCGGTGCGGAGGTCACCGGCCGCCGCCGCGTCCCGGACGACCTGGCACTGCTGCGCGCGGCCGTACGGGACTCCACCGCCGACGTCGTCGTCACCACCGGCAGCACCGCCGCAGGACCGGTGGACTTCCTGCACGCCGCCCTCGCCGAGCTCGGCGCCCGCCTCCTCGTCGACTCCGTCGCCGTCCGGCCCGGCCACCCGATGCTCCTCGCCGAACTGCCTCCGGCCGCCGACGGCAGGCCCCGCCACCTGGTGGGCCTGCCCGGCAACCCGCTGGCCGCCGTCGCCGGCACGGTCACCCTCGCCGTACCCCTGCTGCGAGGCCTCGGCGGGCACAGGGCCCCCGAGCCGCCCCGTACCGTCGCCGCCGCCGCGCTGCCCCGGCACCCACGGGACACCCGACTGCTTCCCGTACGCCGCACGGACCGGGGAGCGGAACCGCTGCCGTTCGACGGCCCCGCGATGCTGCGGGGTCTCGCGTGCGCCGACGGCCTCGCCGTCGTCCCGCCCGGCGGGGTGGCCGCCGG
>NZ_MWIG01000270.1:0-8068 GCF_002156145.1 Streptomyces sp. NRRL B-24572
CGTGATAGATCTCGGGCGGCGGGGCGCCCAAGCCGCCCGAGATCTATCACGCGGTACGGAAGGAGCTGGGCTGCCAGCTCACCCACGGGTACGGCATGACCGAGGTCCCCATGATCACGATGGGCGCCCCCGACGACACCGCCGAGAACCTCGCCTCCACCGAGGGCCGCCCGCCCGCCGGCATGGAGATCCGGATCACCGGCGACGGCGAGGTCCGGCTCCGCGGCGAGGCCGTCTGCCGGGGCTACCTCGACCCCGCGCAGACGGCCGCCGCCTTCGACGAGGACGGCTTCCTCATCACCGGCGACGTCGGGCACCTCACGCCGAGCGGGCACCTCGTCCTCACGGGCCGCATCAAGGACATCATCATCCGTAAGGGAGAGAACATCTCGGCCAAGGAGATCGAGGACCTCCTCCACACGCACCCGGACGTCGGCGACGCCGCCGTCATAGGCCTCCCGGACGCCGAGCGCGGCGAACGCGTCTGCGCCGTCGTCGAACAGCCGCCGGGCGCGGCCCCGCTGGACCTCCCGCAGGTCACGGCCTTCCTGCGGGGGGCCGGGCTCTCCGTCCACAAACTGCCGGAACAGCTGGAGGTGGTGGACGCGCTCCCCCGCAACGAGACCCTGCGGAAGGTGCTGAAGTACAAGCTCAGGGAGCGCTTCGGCCCGGCACCCCGGTGACCCCGGCGATCGCCTCCGGCACGTCCTCGTACACGTCGAAGAGACGGCGCACGCCGAGCGCGGAGAGCACCCGCCCGACGTGGCCCTCCCGGTCCTCCTCGGGGAGGATCAGGCGGAGCCGGCCGCCGCAGGAGCGGAGCAGGCGGCGGGAGGCGATCAGCACGCCGACGCCGCTGGAGTCGCAGAACCGCACGGCGGCCAGGTCGATCACCAGGTCGTGGCGGCCGCCCGCGACGGCGTCGTGGACGCGGCGGCGTATCAGGGGGGAGGTGACCAGGTCCAGTTCCCCCCGGACGCGGAACACCGTCCAGGAGCCGTGCTCGTCCTCGTCGACTTCGATCGTCGTCACGGACGCCGCCTGCCCCGCCAGGAAACGCCGAAACCCCCTGGCCCGGGGATGACGCTTTCCTTACCATCCGCATCTGCGTCAAGGGCGCACTTGCGGCAAACAGGAGTGTGTTGTCGGAGCGGCGCATTACTTTGGAGGAGAACCGGAACGGGGAGGGCCTCATGGCGATGGACACACCACCGCGCTGGGACCGCAGGATGCAGCAGCGGCTTGCACGCGGGGAGGCCGCTGCCCTCGGCGAGTTCTACGACCGGTTCGCCTCCCTCGTGCACAGCCTCGCCCACCGGGTCCTCGACGACGACGCGGCGGCCGACCAGGTCACCCGCGAGGTCTTCGGCTACATCTGGGAGAACCCCGACTCGTACGACCCGAAGCAGGGCAACATGCGCGCGTGGGTCGCCAAGCTGACCCAGCGGCAGGCCGTGCACCGGCTGCGGCAGGCCGAGGCCCTGGCGTACGCGGAGACGGGGATCGGCTCCGCCGAGGAGCTGGAGCAGAAGGTCCGCCGGGCCTCGGCCGCCGCCCGCGCCGACTACATCGTGACCTCCATGCCCGCCCCGCTGCGGGCCGCGCTCGAACTGGCGTACTTCCAGCGGCGCGACTACCGGCAGACCGCCGCCGACCTCGGCGTCACCGAGGACGAGGCCCGCCGGCGCCTCCGGCTCGGCCTCCAGCTGCTCTCCTCCGCGAACGGCTACGGACGGACACCGGCACCGTGACCGGGCCGGACGACGACGCGGACGCCACCGCGCGCGCCCCGTGGATACCGGGACCGCGCAGGGCGGCCGACGACCACGCGGACCTGACGGCACTACCGGCGGCGGAGGAGGAGATGGCACCGGAGGCGGAGGAGCCGGTGGTGGAGGAGCCGGACGTGCCGGTCCTCACCCACGGCGTGCTCAAGTCCCTGCTCGGGGCCTGGGCGCTCTCGGCGTGCTCCGCCGGCGAGACCAGGGCCGTCGAGGACCACCTCACCGGCTGCGCGCCCTGCGCCGACGAGGCCCTCCGGCTCCGCGACGCCGTCTCGCTCCTCCACGAAGACCGCGACCTGGACCTCGACCCGCTGCTCCGCTCCCGGGTCCTGGAGAACTGCCTGGGCCGCCGGCCCGCCCGCATCCCCGTCCCCGACTGGGTCACGCCGTACGACGCGGAGACCGCCCGGCTCGACGCGCTCCTGCGGGACATCGGCGAGTCCGAGTGGCACGCGCCGGTACGGCTCAAGTGGTACGAGGAGGACCGCGTGGTGCGCCGCAAGGCCACCGTCGCGGGGGTCATCGGCCACCTCCTGGCGGTGGACGGCCTGGTGTCGACGGCGCTCGGCCTGGACGACCCGCTGGGCGCGGACGTGCCGGAGCTGTCCCCGACGGAACGCACGGAGGCGTTCTGGTCGTCCCTCGACCGGCCGCCGAACCGCTCCGTCCGGGGGCCGTGGAGGGACCAGTCGCACACGCTGATCCGGACGGTCGCGTTCGCGGGGAGGGGGGTGGCGGACCTGACGGTGGGCTACAAGGACTTCGCCCTCCCCCTCCGTGACTCCCTCCTGGAGCGGGCCTTCGAGTGCTGGCTGCACGCGGACGACATCGCGACCGCGGTGGCGTACCCGTACGCGCCGCCGAGCGGGCCGCACCTCCACGGCATGATCGACCTCGCGGCCCGGCTGCTCCCCGCGGCCCTCGCGAACCGCCGCCGCACGGGCCTGGCCGGGCCCGCGCGAGAGCTCGTCTCGGCGGGCGCGCCGGGCCGCTCGCTCCACCTGGAGGTGGAGGGCGCGGGCGGCGGCCACTGGTACATCGCCCTGGACTCCCCGGCGGCGATCGGCTCGGCGGAGCGCGCGGTGGCGCAGGTGGCGATGGACGGGGTGGAGTTCTGCCAGCTGGTGGCGGGGCACATCACGCCGGAGGAGGCGGCGGCGGGGCAGGACGGCGACCGGGAGGCGATCAGGGACGTCCTGTCGGCGGCGGCGTCCCTGAGCCGCCTGTAGCCCGCGCCGCCCCGCCGACGGGCCCGCGCCCGGCGCCCCCGTCGTGGGCGTGGGGCGCGGGCCCGTCGGCGGTGGGGGTCCCTCGGGTCAGGCGAAGACGACCGTGCGGCGGCCGTTCAGGAGGATCCGGCGTTCCGCGTGCCACTTGACGGCGCGGGCGAGGGCCTGGCACTCCACGTCGCGGCCGATCGCCACCAGCTGGTCCGGCGTCACCTCGTGCCCCACCCGCTCGACCTCCTGCTCGATGATCGGGCCCTCGTCGAGGTCGGCCGTCACGTAGTGCGCGGTCGCGCCGATGAGCTTCACGCCGCGCGCGTGCGCCTGGTGGTAGGGCTTGGCGCCCTTGAAGCTGGGGAGGAAGGAGTGGTGGATGTTGATGATCCGGCCGGAGAGCTGCTTGCAGAGGTCGTCGGAGAGGACCTGCATGTAGCGGGCCAGGACGACCAGCTCCACGTTCTCCGAGCGGACGAGGTCGAGCAGCTCCGCTTCCGCCTCCGGCTTGTTCTCCTTCGTGACCGGGATGTGCCGGAACGGGATCCCGTACGAGCCCACCAGCTCCTCGAAGTCCGTGTGGTTGGAGACGACCGCGACGATCTCCACCGGCAGCGCCCCGATCCGCGAGCGGAACAGCAGGTCGTTCAGGCAGTGGCCGAACTTGGAGACCATGAGCACGACCCGCATGGGCTGGTCGGCCCGGTTGATCTGCCAGTCCATGGCGTAGGAGTCGCCGACGGCGGCGAAGCTGGCCCGGAGCTTGTCGACCGTCACCGGCGCCTCGGCCGAGAAGTGGACCCGCATGAAGAAGAGACCCGTGTCACGGTCTCCGAACTGCTGGCTGTCCTCGATGTTGCAACCGGTGATGAAGAGGTAGCTCGACACGGCGTGCACGATGCCCTGCTTGTCGGGGCACGAGAGGGTGAGGACATACTGGTCGGTCATTCCGTCAGCCTGCCACACCCCGCCCCCGCCGGGAGGCCACCGTCCGTCAGGCGGAACGCCTCAGGACCGCGTCATGATACGGAGCACGTCGAGGGAGCGCGGGGGCGTGTCGGGGTCCTCGCCGTCGGCCTGCGCCATCCGTACGTGTGCCTCGCGGGCGGCCCGTACGGCCTCGGGCCAGCCCGGGTGGGCCAGGTACGCGGAGACCGGGGCGTCCGGGCCTACCTGGTGCATGATCCGCAGCACTCGGAGGACGGCGACGTCGACGAGGGCGGCCTCGCCGGTGTCCCGGAAGATCGCGCCGACGTACTTCTCGGCGGACCAGTTGTCGAGCCAGGTGTCCTCGACGAGGCGGTAGACGGCGTCGGTGACGTCGCCGTACCCCTCCTGGCCGGTCAGCCAGGTGGTCTCGTGGAACACGGGGTCGGAGAGCATGTGCAGCGCCGAGCGCACGTTGCTGCGCCAGCGCCACCACGGCATGTCGTTGAGCGGCATGCCGCCCATGGTGGAGGAGCGACGGCCGCGACGGGAAGAGTTAACCGAACCGGGGACTGGACTGGCGACGGGACTGGACACGTTCCGATCGTACGTTCCTTGTCCGACAAGCGGAGTCGCCCCCTCCCCATGCGGACGCCGGCCCCCGCAATTCACCTTTACGTCACCCGCCGTTGAACCGTGCTCACTCCCGCGTTACCCGTGAGGCGGAAATGTGCATGCCCATGACCGGTAGGCGACTGACCTCACTCCTCGCGTACGTCACGACCGCGGCGACCGGAGCGTCGCTGCTCACCGGGTGTGGCGTGCTCCCTGGGGCCACGGGGGGCTCCAGGGAGCCCGTCACGGTGATGACGTGGGCTCCCGACCAGACCCGAGCGACCAACATGCCCGGAATGCCCGCCATGGCGCAGACGTTCGCCCGGTGGGTCAACTCCCAGGGCGGCATCAACGGGCACGAACTGCGCGTCCTCACCTGCAACGAACAGAACAGCATCGCCGGCGCCGCCGCCTGCGCCCGCCGGGCCGTGCGCGAGAAGGCGGTGGCGGTCGTCGGCTCGTACAGCCAGAACGGCCGCGCCTTCATGGCCCCGCTGGAAGCCGCGGGCATCCCGTACATCGGCGGCTACGGCATCGCGGAGGACGAGTTCACCAGCCCGCTCTCCTACCCCGTCAACGGCGGGGTGGCCTCGCTCGTCGCCGGGCACGGCATGCAGCTGGCCGACTCCTGCGAGAAGGTCTCCCTCGTCCGCCCCGACACCACCTCGGGCGACCGGCTTCCCGAGCTCCTCGACTCCGGTCTGCGCAAGGCGAGTCACCAGCGGGCCGTCGACATCCCGGCCCTGGAGGACTCCGCCGAGTACACGGAGCAGGCGGACAAGGCCCGCACCCGGGCGGGCGGCGAGAAGGGCTGTGTGACCGCCGTCCTCGGCGAGCGCACCCAGACCTTCTTCGACTCCTTCCGCCGGCTCCCCGAGCAGGAGAAGAAGCCCGGCACCGTCCGGATCTCCTCCGTCCTCGGCAGCGTCGACCAGCCCGTCATCGACCGCACCGGCGGCCCCCACAGCCCCTTCGAGGGCGCGTTCGTCACCGGCTGGTACCCGGCGGAGGGCGACAAGAGCTGGGAGCCGATGCGCAAGGTCATCCAGGAGTTCGCCTTCGTCGACAACCGGGTCGACCCGGCCGACGCCGGCGTCCAGACCACCTGGATCGCGTACACGGTCCTCAAGAAGGTCGTCGAGTCCATCGACGAGGACAAGATCACGGCCTGGCAGATCAGCCACGCCCTCGACCGGGGCGAGCGGATCGACACCGGCGGCCTCACCCCCAGCCTGCGCTGGAAGTACGAGGACCTGCTCGGCGCCCCCGGCTTCACCCGGATCGTCAACCACGAGGTGACGTTCCAGGTGGTGCGCCAGGGACGGCTCGTGGCGCAGAAGCCCGGTTTCGTCGACGTCGGCGAGACCGTCCTCAGCGCCCCGTAAGCCCGCTCAGAGCTGCGTCCAGCTCCGCTTCTCCAGGCCGTACTTCGCGGCGGTCGGGTTCCACAGCTCGGCCGCCGTCTTCTTGGCGGCGGTGGCCTCGCCGCTCTTCGCGTCCCCCGCGGCCTTCTGGCTGGTCGACCGGGCGTGCCCGCCCTTGCAGGCCTTCTTGTTCTTCATCTGGCCGGCCCAGGCCGCGTAGTGGTCGTCGGCGGCGGCCGAGGCCTGCCAGGCCTTGGTGAGCGCCGCCGTCAGCGCCGCGCTGTCCGGGATCTTGTCGACCGACAGCGACTGGAGCTTGGTGATCAGGCCCCGGCGCTGCTCGGCGGCGCCCTGCAGATCGCTCACGGCCTTGTCGAGGTTCTTGCACTGGTTGATGGACGCGACCGAGCTGATCACCGCCTCCCGGCTGCTGCTGCTGGTCGCGAGGAGCTTGCTGAGCTCCTGCGCCTGCGGCTCCGCCGGGTCGGCCGGCTTCTCCGTGGGCTGCTCCGCCGAGGCGGACGGCGCGGCGGAGCTCGCCGCGACGTTCTGCCCGCCGTTCTTGGGGTCCTCGTCCCCGCCGCTGAGCAGCATCCCGGCCCCGAGGCCGACGACCGCGCAGCCGACGACGACGGCGGCGATCAGCGCGAGCGGCGACTTGCGGCGCGGCTCGGGCTCGTCGTCGTAGTAGGCGTCCTGGAAGCCGTACTGCTGCTGCGGGGGCTGCGGCGGCTGGTGCTGCTGCTGGTACGGGGCCGGGCCCGGCTGCTGGTAGCCCTGCGGCGCGTGCGGCTGCTGGGGCGGCCGCGGGGCCTCCGTACGGAAGAGGCTGTCGAACTCGGCGGGCGGCTGCCGCTCACCGGGCGTCTGCGCCGGTACGGGGGCGATGTACTGGGTCGCGTCCGAGGCGCCGGCCGGGCCGGGACCCTGCTGGGCGAGCGGGCCCGTGCCGAGGAACTGGGTGTCGGAGCCCCCGCCCTGCTGCGGCGGCACCGGGGCCATGTGCTGCGTGGCCTGCATCTCGGCGGCGGCCGGGCCGCCGGGACCCGGGTAGCCGTAGCCGGGCTGCGGGGCGGCCTGGGCGCCCGGGCCCGGGTAGCCGTACCCCGGCTGCGGGGCGCCCTGGGCCGGCGGCATCCCGGCCTGCGGAGGCATTCCGCCCTGCACCGGGGGCATCCCGCCGGGGACCGGCGCGATGTGCTGGGTCGCCTGCATGTCGGCGGCCGCCGGGCCACCGGGGCCCGGGTAGCCGTAGCCGGGCTGCGGCGGGGCCTGCTGCGGCGGTATGGGCGGCAGGTACTGGGTGGACTGCATGTCGGCGGCGCCCTGCGGCGCCTCCGGGGGCAGCGGCTGCGCGGGCGGCAGCGGCTGCCCGCCCGGCTGACCCGCGGCGGGACCCCAGGCGCCGCCCCACGGCTGACCGCCGCCATGCTCCGGACCCTGTCCGTTCTGCGTCACCGGGACTCCCACTGATGGACCAACCTACGGAATCGTCGGCTCACGCTACCGGGTGCCGACAGGGCTCCGCACACACGTGTGAGACCGGTTACACAACCCGTTTACGAAACGGACATGAGCGTCCGGTGCCTGTCCGGCGGATCGGGGTCGGACGGGCCCTAGGCGGCGTACAGCTCCATCCGCGCCCCGAACTCCCGCACCACCGCCTCCCCCGCGTACGGCTCCAGGCGCTCCCTCAGATCGTCCAGGTACTCCGCGCCCCGCGACGACCGCAGCGTGCCGAGCAGTTCGAGCGCCCGCGTGCCCGTCCGGCAGGCCTGCTCCACCTCCCGCTGCTGGACCTGCGCCGCGGCGAGCAGCGCGAGGCCGATCGCGCGCCGCCGCGCCCGCGACTCCGGATGCCCGGCGATCGACTCCTCCGCCGCCCGCGCCGCCGCCTCCGCCTGCCCCAGGTCCCGGTGGCAGTGCGCCAGTTCGTCCGCGAGGTAGGCCGCGTCGAAGTGGGCGATCCACGCCGGGTCGTCGCCCGCCTCCGGATCGGCCCGGTCGAGCGCCCGTACGGCACGGCCCGCCGCCGCCTCGAAGGCGTGCGCGTCGCCCATCAGCGCGTGCCCGCGCGCCTCCGCCGCGAGGAACATGGCCTCCGCGCGCGGCGGCACCTTCCCGCGCGCCCCCTCCTGCGCCGCCCGCGCCAACTGGG
>NZ_MWIG01000271.1:0-1858 GCF_002156145.1 Streptomyces sp. NRRL B-24572
GCCGATGGCCATGGACCTGTTCACCGCGGACGCGGCGGTCCGGATCGACACCACCGTCGGCTACGAATCCCGCGACCCCCATGCCCTGAGCATCGCCTTCCACCTCCTCGGCGAGGACCCGGTGGTGTGGCGCGTCGACCGCGAGATNNCGGCCCCACCGGCGACGGCGAGGTCCGGATCCGTCCCACCCCCGACGGCGGGCTCCTGCTCCGGCTCGGGCCGGCGGCACAGTGCGCCGTCGTCCGCTGCGAGCAGGAGGCGATCGGCCGCTTCGTGCGCGAGACCTTCGTCCTGGTGCCGCAGGGCACGGAGGAACGCCACATCGACTGGGGTCCGCTGCTCGCGTACCGGGGGCACTGAAGTGCGGCGGGAAGCGGCTCCCTCAGCCGGGACGGCGGCGGTCGGCCGGACGGAAACAGGCCGTGACGTCCTTGCCCCGCGGGCAGGGGCGGGTCCGCACGTCGTCGGCGAGGGCGTCGACCAGGAGCAGTCCGCGGCCGCCCAGCGCACCGTCGTCCGGGCTGCGCTGCTCGGGCACCCGCGGGGAGGCGTCGTGCACGGTGACGTGCAGGCACTCCTCGTCCCAGGTGAGGATCAGCTGCGCATCGCTGCGGGCGTGCACATGGGCGTTGGTGACGAGTTCGGAGACCGCCAGCACGACGGAGTCCGCCACGCCGGGGGCGGTACGGTCCCAGCCGAGCGCCGCCAAGTGCTCGCGCGTCCAGTCGCGGGCCGTCTTCACGCTGCTGCCCATCGGCAGCGAACGCGCCCAGCCGACAGCCCTCATCGAGGGGTCCCGTGTCATGTCTCTCCTCCTGAGGATCGGTCAGGGATTCCGTCTGCCCCTCGCGCAGCGGGGAAAAACCGACCGGAAACCCATGCGGATTCGACAGGTCTGAACGCGAGAAGTCGGGGTAGGCGACCCGTCTCGGGTCACGCGTACCCGATGAGGAACACACGTGAAAGGGGACAGGTGTGACGGTCACCACGATGTCGATGGCGGGAGTCGAGTCCGGAACGCGGGCGCTGCCGGAGATCCCGGACACGTTGGCGGTCGCACCCAGGGACGCGAGGGCCCTGTCGAAGGTCTTCTTCCAGGAGCTCGCGACGCTGGAGGAGGGGACGCCCGCGTACCAGTACGCGCGGAACACCCTCATCGAGATGAACATGAGCCTGGTCCGCTACGCCGCCGGGCGCTTCCGGCACCGCGCCGACGAGATGGAGGACATCGTCCAGGTCGGCATGATCGGCCTGATCAAGGCGATCGACCGGTTCGAGCTGTCGCGCGAGGTCGAGTTCACCACCTTCGCGGTCCCCTACATCGTCGGCGAGATCAAGCGGTTCTTCCGGGACACCTCCTGGGCGGTGCACGTTCCCCGCAGGCTCCAGGAGGCGCGCGTGGAGCTGGCCAAGGCGACCGAGGAACTCAGCACCCGCCTGGGACGGATGCCGACGGTCAAGGAACTGGCCGAGCTGATGAGCCTCAGCGAGGAGGAGGTCACCGAGGCGCGGCTGGCTTCCAACGGCTACAACTCCTCGTCGCTCGACGCCGCCCTCGGCGGCGAGGACGAGGACAACGACGCCTCGCTGGCCGACCTCATCGGCACCGAGGACCCCGCCATGGAGCTGGTGGAGGACTTCCACTCGCTGGCCCCGCTCATCGCCGACCTCGACGAGCGCGACCGCCGGATCATCCACCTGCGGTTCGTCGAGGAACTGACCCAGGCGCAGATCGGTGAGCGGCTGGGCTGCTCGCAGATGCACGTCTCACGGCTCCTCTCGCGCACCGTGAAGCGCCTGCGCGAGGGTCTGCTGGGCACCGGCGCCGACTGATCCGGCCGCCCCGAACGGCTCCGGG
>NZ_MWIG01000271.1:1873-7655 GCF_002156145.1 Streptomyces sp. NRRL B-24572
CCGGGCGCGCAAGGCGGTGTCGAGGGCAGGGAGCAGCTCGGCACTGACGCCGCTGCCGTCCCGTTGTCGGTACGACCAACGACTGTCCGACCGCCCGGCGTAGGCCTCGTCGGACTCTGCGGTGCGGAGTACGAAGGACAGGATGTTGTCCACGTACGCCTGGGCTCAGCCGCCGCGATCCGGGACAGGACGGTGGCGACGGCCTTGAGAAGGGCTGCCGCGGATCGCAGCGTCCAAGGCCCCCGCGAAGGAACGTCCTTCACCTGATCGCACCAGGCCTCCCCCTGGCCACGAGCTGGAACTCAATGCCTTCACCAGCCTGCCCCACAGGCTCAAGACGGATCCGCGAGGCCGCTCCGCGCAGGAGGTCCGCGACCTTCGGCGCGGTCCACCAGTTCTCGTACCGGTTGCCCGCCTTGCCCGCCGCCCCGCCAGCCCCCTCGCGCACCACTTCCCCAGTGCGCCGCGACGGACTCCTCACCAGGGAGTGCACGGCCAAGAACTGTATTGCCTGCCGGCTCATCCGTGGTCTGCGTCTCGCGCATGCGTCTCCATGCGGCCTGCCTCCATCCAGCCGGCCACAGCTGAGCCCCGGGGTGCCGCACGAAGCCTGCCGGCACGGGATCGGTCACCGGCGGCCGCGACGCACCGGTGCGCGACCGCACTCCCAGGCGGATAATTGCGCCATCATGCACAAGTGCAAAGAGCACCCAGCCCGAACCACCCTGACGGACGGTCAGAAAAGTCGGCAACAGGTCGGCATCAGTACCGCTCGGGACCACCCCCGGGCGCCGTGAACCGCCAAGATCAACAACCGGTCTCATCCCCTCTGAACTGCGAAAAGTCTGCTCAGCCACACGCCTGCCAGTCTCACCAGGAGGTATCCGTGAGGATGCTGATCAACGTTCCGGAGACCGTCGTCGCCGATGCACTGCGGGGGATGGCCGCGGCTCATCCCGAGTTGACCGTGGACGTGGAGCGGCGGGTCGTGGTGCGGCGGGACGCGCCCGTGGCGGGGAAGGTGGCGCTGGTGTCCGGCGGCGGGTCCGGGCACGAGCCGTTGCACGGGGGGTTCGTGGGGCCCGGGATGCTGGCGGCCGCGTGTCCGGGTGAGGTGTTCACGTCGCCCGTGCCCGATCAGATGGTGCGGGCCGCGGCCGCCGTCGACAGCGGGGCCGGGGTGTTGTTCGTCGTCAAGAACTACACCGGTGACGTGCTGAACTTCGAGATGGCCGCGGAACTCGCCGAGGACGAGGGCATCCAGGTCGCCAAGGTCCTCGTCGACGACGACGTGGCGGTGACGGACAGTCTGTACACGGCGGGTCGGCGCGGCACCGGGGGCACCTTGTTCGTGGAGAAGATCGCCGGGGCCGCCGCCGAGGAGGGGCAGCCGCTGGAGCGGGTCGAGGCGATCGCCCGCCGGGTCGACGAGCGGTCCCGGTCCTTCGGGGTGGCCCTGAGCGCCTGCACGACCCCCGCCAAGGGCAGTCCCACCTTCGATCTCCCCGAGGGCGAGCTGGAGTTGGGGATCGGCATCCACGGCGAGCCGGGCCGGGAGCGGCGGCCCATGATGACCTCGCGGGAGATCGCCGACTTCGCCGTCGACGCCGTCGTGGAGGACCTGCGTCCGGACGGGCCGGTCATCGCCCTGGTCAACGGGATGGGCGCGACTCCGCTCCTGGAGCTGTACGGGTTCAACGCCGAGGTGCAGCGGGTGCTCGCCGAGCGGCACGTGCCGGTGGCCCGGACCCTGGTCGGGAACTACGTGACCTCGCTCGACATGGCGGGCTGCTCGGTGACCCTGTGCGAGGTCGACGAGGAGCTGCTGCGCCTGTGGGACGCTCCGGTGCAGACGCCCGCGCTGCGCTGGGGCCGGTGAGACGGGGATGGGCATGGGGAGCGACGACGTGACGGAGACCTTCGGCGCCGGGTTCCTGGTGCGCTGGCTGGCCGCGGTGGCCGAGGACGTCGACCGGGAGGCGGACCGGCTCACCGAGCTGGACTCGGCGATCGGCGACGCCGACCACGGCGCCAATCTCAAGCGGGGCTTCGCCGCCGTGACGGAGGTGCTCGGGAAGGAGCCGCCGACGAGTCCCGGCGCCGTGCTCACCGCCGCCGGGCGGCAGCTCATCTCCACGGTCGGCGGCGCTTCGGGCCCTCTGTACGGGACGCTGCTGCGGCGCGCCGGGAAGACCCTGGGCGAGGACGCCGAGGTCACCCGGGAGCGGCTGGCGGAGGCGCTCGGCGCCGGGGTGGCCGCCGTGTCGCAGCTGGGCGGCGCCCAGGTGGGCGACAAGACGATGCTGGACGCGCTCGTGCCGGCCGTGGAGGGGCTGCGGAGCTCGTACGAGGCGGCCCGCGCCGCCGCGGAGAAGGGCGCCCTCGCGACCGTACCCCTCCAGGCGCGCAAGGGCAGGGCCAGTTATCTCGGGGAGCGGTCGATCGGGCACCAGGATCCGGGGGCGACGTCCTCGGCGCTGCTGTTCGCGGCGCTCGCCGACACCGCGCGCGCGGAGGGGGCGCGATGAGCCCCGCGCCCGTCGGCATCGTGCTCGTCTCGCACAGCGCAGCGGTCGCGGCGTCCGTCGCCGAACTCGCCCGGGGACTCGCCGGCGGGGGCGACCTGGCGCCGGTCCTGCCCGCGGGCGGGACGCCGGACGGTGGGCTCGGGACGAGTTCCGAGCTGATCTGCGAGGCGGCGAAGGCCGTCGACCGGGGGGCCGGGGTGGCGCTCCTCGTCGACCTGGGCAGCGCGGTCCTCACCGTCAAGGCGCTGCTCGCCGAGGGCGACGAACTGCCCGAGGGTGCACGGCTCGTGGACGCGCCGTTCGTCGAGGGCGCGGTCGCCGCGCTGGTGACGGCGAGCGCGGGCGGGGACCTCGACGCGGTGGCGGCGGCGGCCTCGGAGGCGTACGCGTACCGCAAGGCGTGAGCCGGGGGCGAGCCGGCACCGTCGGCTCGCCCCCGGCGCGCGGGGCAGTCCGCCCGGCCCGCTGCCTCAGAGGCCGTGTCTCGCACCGGTCAAGCACTATTCGGTGTGTCCGGCTCGGGTGGTCGAGGCGTCCGGGACCGTGCGGGCGGCCTGTGCGGGGCACACGGTCGTCTCCGCCGCCGCCGCCTGTTCGGCGGGGTGGTTGGCGGCGGTTGCCGTGGCGGTGTTCCGGTACGTTCCGCAGCTGTTCGAGGTCGTGGGGCTGACCACGTGGGCGGAGACCGATCCTCCGGGAGGCACGTCACCGAACTCGCAGGCGAGGGTCTGGTTCGAAGCCGTGCCGCTGATCGCGCACCCGGTGTCGGAGGGGCTCAGCGACCAGGTGACGCCCGCACCCCCGGGGAGCGGGTCACTCACTTCGACACCCCTGACCGTCCCCGGGCCGCCGTTGTCGACGGTGACCGTGAAGCCGATCGGGTCACCGGTGCTGACCGCCGCGGCATCCGCGGTCTTGGTCAGGCTGAGCGCGGGGGACGGCGGCGGACAGACGACCGTCGTCGAGGCGGAGGCGGTGACGGGCGGGCCGCCGCGCGAGGTCGCCGTCGCGGTGTTCGGGTAGGTGCCGCAGCTCGCCGCCGTCGTGGTACCGGCGACGTGGACGACGGCCCGTGCGCCCTTCCGCAGGTTGCCGAAGGAGCAGCGCAGGCTCTGGCCCCCGGCCGGCCCCGTCAGGGCGCAGCTTCCCGGTCCGCCGTAGGACGGGGTGATCTGCCACTGGACACCGGCGCCCGACGGCAGGGGGTCGGTCAGGGCGGCGCGGATGACGGTGCCCGGTCCCTGGCCGGTCACCGCGATGGTGTAGCCGATGGCGGAACCGGCGTCGACCGAGGCCGCGTCCGCGATCTTGGTGAGGGAGAGCCTCGGGGCAGCGGCGTTCCCGGGCCCGTGGTGGGCCTCGGCGCCGACCGTGGACGCCAGGGTGAGCGCTCCCGCCAGGAGGACGCCTCCGAGGGGCAGGCCGCGCGAGCACCTGTGTCTCATGATCACCGATTCTGTTCGGGAGCCGGTTCCGGGTCCGGCTCGGACACCTCGGACACGGCGACGATCCGCCAGTCGATCTCCTTACCCGGTGCGCCACGCCGGTGTGTGCTCGTGCCTCCCCTGGGGGAGGCAGGCCCGGGCCCCCGCCGAGGCCTCGGACGCCCGCCCTCGCCCCCGCGTGCGCGGGGATCACCGAAGGGGACCCGCAGGCTACCGAGTAGTAGACGTCACTCCCCGATTCTTCTGCAACTAGTTGCAGAAGGCCCTCGGGGTCGCCTAGAACTGAGGTCGACGACCCCTGCGCGAGGAGACGCCCCCATGACCCCGTACCCGCACCTGCTGAGCCCGCTCGACCTCGGGTTCACCACCCTGCCCAACCGGGTGATCATGGGGTCGATGCACGTCGGCCTCGAGGAGACCGAGCACGGCTTCGAGCGCATGGCCGCCTTCTACGCCGAGCGCGCCCGGGGCGGCGTCGGCCTCATCGTCACCGGCGGCATCGCGCCCAACGAGGCCGGCCGGCCCTGGGACGGCGGCGCCAAGCTCACCACGGCCGAGGAGGTCGCCGAGCACCGGCTGATCACCGACGCCGTGCACGCCGAGGGCGGCAGGATCGCCATGCAGATCCTGCACTTCGGCCGGTACGCCTACCACCCCGGCCTCGTCGGCCCCAGCCCGGTCAAGGCGCCCATCAGCCCCTTCGTACCGAACGAGCTGAGCGACGCCGAGGTCGAGCAGACCGTCGAGGACTACGCGCGCTGCGCCGAGCTGGCCAAGGAGGCCGGGTACGACGGCGTCGAGGTGATGGGCTCCGAGGGCTACCTCATCAACGAGTTCATCGCCGCCGCCACCAACCGGCGCACCGACCGCTGGGGCGGCTCGTACGAGAACCGGGTCCGCTTCCCCCTGGAGATCGTCCGCCGGATCCGCGAGCGCGTCGGCGAGGACTTCATCCTCGTGTACCGCCTCTCCATGCTCGACCTGGTTCCGGGCGGCTCCACGCTCGACGAGGTCGTCGCGCTCGCCAAGGAGATCGAGGCCGCCGGCGCGACCATCATCAACACCGGCATCGGCTGGCACGAGGCCCGCATCCCCACCATCGCCACCTCCGTGCCGCGCGGCGCCTACACCTGGGTGACGAAGAAGCTGATGGGCGCGGTGTCCGTGCCGCTCGTCACCTCCAACCGCATCAACACCCCCGAGGTCGCCGAGGAGATCCTCGCCGACGGCCGCGCCGACCTGGTCTCGCTCGCCCGCCCGTTCCTCGCCGACCCGGACTTCGTCGCCAAGGCCTCCGCCGACCGCGCCGACACCATCAACACCTGCATCGGCTGCAACCAGGCCTGCCTCGACCACACCTTCAACCTGAAGATCACGTCCTGCCTGGTCAACCCGCGCGCCTGCCACGAGACCGAGCTGGTCCTCTCCCCCACCCGCCTCGCCAAGCGCGTCGCGGTCGTCGGCGCGGGCCCGGCCGGTCTGGCGTGCGCGGTGTCGGCGGCCGAACGCGGCCACTCCGTCACCCTCTTCGACGCCGCCGCCGAGATCGGCGGCCAGCTGAACGTCGCCAAGCGGGTGCCGGGCAAGGAGGAGTTCGACGAGACGCTGCGCTACTTCCGCGTCCAGCTCGCCGAGCGCGGCATCGACGTCCGCCTGAACACGTACGTGTCCGCCGCCGACCTGGAGGGTTACGACGAGGTCGTCGTCGCGACCGGCGTCACCCCCCGCACGCCCGGGATCGCGGGCGAGGACCACCCGAGCGTCCTCAGCTACCTCGATGTGCTCCGGGACGGCGCGCCCGTCGGCGAG
>NZ_MWIG01000272.1:0-2503 GCF_002156145.1 Streptomyces sp. NRRL B-24572
CAGCTCACCTACGCGGCCGCAGCGAAGTCCGAGCGGGTCGACGGCGACCTGACCTTCTTCGGCGCGGCGGCCAAGTGCTTCGCCTCCGACGTGGCGATGGAGGTCACCACCGACGCCGTGCAGCTCCTGGGCGGCTACGGCTACACCCGTGACTACCCGGTCGAGCGCATGATGCGCGACGCCAAGATCACCCAGATCTACGAGGGCACCAACCAGGTCCAGCGCATCGTCATGGCCCGCAACCTCCCGTAACGGCCGCACGGAAAAGGGGCACCCCTCAAGGGGTGCCCCTTTCACCGCTCGCCATATGGCCACGGCCGGCGTGCAGCCGGCGCCCCGCATCCCGCCGCACAGGCCCTTGCGGGCGCCGAACAGGTCAGGAAGGCCGTCCACCGTTCGATGAACCCGTCTTCCTTCCCCTCGGGGACCCGCCAGTCACCGGAGGCCCAGAACCTGCTGTCCTCTGACACGGCACACCGCCTCGCTGGGAAGACCCCTCTTCCGGGCCGGGCGGCCACCAGCGGGTCAGCGGGTCAGCGGTCCGAGGTGACGGTGACCGGCTCGTCGTTCTTGATCTGCTCGACGAGCTGCTTCACCTTCGGCATGTCCCACTTCAGGGAGTTCTGCGGCGCGCTGCCCGCGAGCGGCATGTTCATGGACTTGCCGTCGCCGCCGCTGATGCCCTTCATCGCGAAGAACA
This sequence comes from Streptomyces sp. NRRL B-24572, assembly GCF_002156145.1. NCBI lineage: Bacteria > Bacillati > Actinomycetota > Actinomycetes > Kitasatosporales > Streptomycetaceae > Streptomyces > Streptomyces sp. NRRL B-24572. The sequence goes on from NZ_MWIG01000272.1 coordinate 701, forward strand.
TCTTCCCGAGGTCGTACAGCGACATGTCCTTGTCCACGATCAGCGTGTCCAGACCGGCGCCGAGCGTCGGGTACAGCGCGAACGGGTTGAGGATCGTGCCCGGCGTCGCCGCCTGGTTCGCGAGGGCGGAGAGGAACTTCTGCTGGTTCTTCGTCCGCTGGAGGTCCGACTGGGCGAAGGCGTACCGGGTACGGACGAAGGCCAGGGCCTGCTCGCCGTTGAGGGTCTGCGTGCCCGCCTGGAAGTTCGCGCCGGACTTCTTGTCCTTGAAGCCCTTCTCGATGTTCAGCTCGACGCCGCCGAGTGCGTCCACGATGTTCGCGAAGCCGGCGAAGCCGATCTCCGCGTAGTGGTCGATGTGCAGGCCGGTGTTGTACTCGACGGTCCGCACGAGCAGCTCGGGGCCGTCCATCGCGTAGGCCGCGTTCAGCTTGGAGCCGCCACGGGCCGGGTACGACTTGCCCGACTCGGAGCCGACGAAGTTCGGGATCGTCACCCAGGAGTCACGGGGCAGCGAGACCATCGTGTTCCCGCTGGAGCAGGCCGCGAGGATCATCATCGAGTCGGTCCGCTTGCCCTCGGCGGAGCCGGTGTGGAGCTTCTTCTTCTCCTCGGCGGACATGCCCTCGCGGCTGTCGGAGCCGACGATCAGGTACGTCGTGCAGTCGCCCTCCTCCGGCCGCTCGATGACCTTGGAGAGATCGACCTCGTTGCGCATCTGGGAGCTGGCCCAGGCGTAGGTGCCGATGCCCCAGGCGACGACGGCGACGACGAGCACGATCGAGCCGACCTTGATCCGCTTGCGCCAGTCCGGCGCGGGCCGACCGGGCCCGGGAGGCGCGTACTGCGGGGGAATGCCGCCCAGACCGCCGCCGCCCTGGTGACCGCCGCCCTGGGGGCCGCCGTACACCTGACCGGAGCTGTAACCGGAGTCGTACCCCTGGCTCTGCGCCTGCGTGAAGTTCGGGTTGTAACCCTGGTCGCCCTGGCCGTAGCCCTGCTGGGAACGCGGCGGCTGCTGCGGAACCTGCGGGCGCTGCACATGGCTCATCCGGCGGGGTCCCTCGGGCTGATCGGGCCAGTCATTCATGCGGACCAGTGTGCCGGGCGGGCCTTTCCGGGCGACAGTCCGGGTAGAAGATCGGACCGCTGCTGTTGCCAAGCTGATGCAAACCGGACCCGACGGGGACGGAGGCCGGACCCGGCATAAGGTGGAGGACATGACAGATCAGGGCGATATGCGGGATGGAATCCCGGGCAAGCCGACCTCCGCGTCCCGCACCACCCTCAGCCACATCATGACCAGCCACGACACCAACCTCCTCGGTACGGTGCACGGCGGCGTGATCATGAAGCTGGTGGACGACGCGGCGGGCGCCGTCGCGGGCCGGCACTCGGGCGGCCCGGCGGTCACGGCCTCCATGGACGAGATGGCCTTCCTGGAGCCGGTACGGGTCGGAGACCTGCTGCACGTGAAGGCCCAGGTCAACTGGACCGGCCGGTCCTCGATGGAGGTCGGCGTGCGGGTCATGGCCGAGCGCTGGAACGAGTCCACGCCCGCCACCCAGGTCGGCTCCGCCTACCTGGTCTTCGCGGCCGTCGACGCGGAGGGCAGGCCCCGCCCGGTCCCCCAGGTCATCCCGGAGACGGAGCAGGACAAGCGCCGCAACCAGGAAGCCCAGATCCGCCGCACCCACCGCCTGGCCCGCCGCCAGGCCATCAAGGAACTCCGCGAACGCCGAGCAGCAGAGGGCTACGAGGACTGACGCGACGAGACCCGCGCCCCGCCCGTTGTGGGCCCAC
>NZ_MWIG01000273.1:0-6547 GCF_002156145.1 Streptomyces sp. NRRL B-24572
ACCATGATGACGTCGCCGAGCACCCGCATGATCACCGGGAAGGCGATCGACAGCGCGCCCCGGCGCGCCCTGCCGTAGCCGGGGACCTTGACGCGCAGGAACTCGTGGGCGAAGGAGATGTGCCGGGCCTCCTCGGCGACGTCATCATGGTCCCCGACCGGAAGACCGCCGAGACGATAGGCGTGCCCCACCGGGTGATCAAGGACATCTTCTGGAAGTCGCCCGACGGCGAGAAGATGCTCCGCGACCTCTTCTCCGACGTGCGGATGCTCGCCGAGGACATCGGCCTGATGAACAGGACCTCACGGCGGGTCTGGAAGGCGCTGCGCATCGACGGCCGCCCGTCCCGCCACCGCGGCGAACCCGCCCCGCACGCCGCCTGACGCGACCGACAGGTCCCCCGAACGGAGAACCATGACCTACGTCGTCACCCGGTCGTGCTGCGCCGACGCCTCCTGCGTCCTCGCCTGCCCGGTCAACTGCATCCACCCCGCCCCCGGCGAACCGGGCTTCGGGCAGACCGAGATGCTGTACGTCGACCCCCGCACCTGCGTCGACTGCGGAGCCTGCACGACGGCCTGCCCGGTGGACGCGCTCAAGCCGCACACCGGGCTCACGGAAGCGGAGTTGCCGTTCCTCGAACTCAACCGCGCCTACTACGACACCCATCCGCACGAGGACCGCACCCCGATGGCCCTCGTGCCCCCGCAACGCCGCACGCCCGCAGGCGAGTTGCGGGTCGCCGTCGTCGGTGCCGGGCCGGCCGGGCTCTTCGCCGCCGACGAACTGCTCCGGTACCCGGGCGTGACCGTGACCGTCCACGACCGGCTGCCCACCCCGTACGGACTCGCCCGCGCGGGAGTGGCGCCCGACCACCAGGACACCAAGCAGGTCGCCCGGCTCTTCCGGGCCGTCGAGAGCCAGCCCGGCTTCTCGTACCGGCTCAACACGGAGGTCGGCCGCGACCTGCACCACGAGGACCTGGTCCGCGGCCACCACGCCGTGATCTACGCCGTGGGTGCGGCCACGGACCGGCGGCTCGGGATCGACGGCGAGGAACTGCCCGGCAGCGTCTCCGCCACCGACTTCACGGCCTGGTACAACGGCCACCCCGACCACGGCGACGACCGCTACGCCCTGGACGGCGAGCGGGCCGTCGTCATCGGCAACGGCAACGTGGCCCTGGACGTGGCCCGCATCCTGACCGCCGACCCCGACGCCCTGGCCCGCACCGACATCTCCGACCGGGCGCTCGCCGCGCTGCGTACGAGCCGGGTCCGCGAGGTCGTCGTCCTCGGGCGCCGCGGACCGGCCGAGGCCGCGTTCACCCTGCCGGAACTGCTCGCCCTCGCCGCGCTCGACGGCGTCGACGTCCTCGTCGAGGGCTGGCCGGCCGATGTGCCCGCGGACGCCACCCCCAAGACCGGGGTGCTCGCCGAGCTGGCCGCCCGGAACCCCGTACCGGGGCGGCGGCGCATCGTCCTGCGCTTCCGGACGAGCCCCGTGCGGATCCTCGGCGACGACCGGGTGACCGGCCTGACCGTCGTACGGACCGGACCGCGCGCCGACGACACTGCCGGGACCGCCGAGACCGCCGAGACCATCGAGACGTCGCTCGTCCTGCGCGCGATCGGCTACCGCGCCCGGCCCGTCCCCGGCCTCCCGTTCGACGAGGCGACCGGTACGGTGCCCCACGACCGGGGCCGGGTCCGACCGGGCGTGTACGTGGCCGGCTGGATCAAACGCGGCCCCAACGGGTTCATCGGCACCAACAAGTCCTGCGCCCAGGAGACGGTTTCCGCGCTCCTCGACGACCTCGAGGCCGGACTGCTCACCGCCCCCGCCGCTCCCGGCTCCGGCGCGCACCCGGGCGCCGTCGGCCTCGACGGCTGGCGGGCGATCGACGAAGAGGAGCGCGCCGAAGGCTGGCTCCGGGGGCGCCCCCGCGTCAAGATCGTCGACAGGGAGGCCCTGCTCGCCGCCGCGCGCTCCGTGCCGGCCCGCCGCTCCCGGCGCTGATCCACGGCCGGCACGCCGCCCCGTGAGGCGGCGTCGGACGGGCCCTAGGAACGGAGGAAGGCGCGGACCCCCTGGGAGACCGTGTCGTCGCCGAGGAGTTCGTTGTGGTCGAGACAGCCGGCGCCGTTGTTGACGGCGCCGGCCAACGGCACGCTGTTGTCGGGGTTGATGACCTCGTCGCAGTCCGACCACCAGGTCGCATAGCGCACGGCCCCGGGCGTCTCGTCGCCCTCCGCGAGCTTCTTCTGGACGTAGGAGCCCGGGGTCATGTCGCGGCAGGCCTGGTCCCACAGCGCGCACGCCCAGGCCGTGCTCGTGCCGTGGTTGGGGCCGGCGAGGGAGACCCAGTGGGCGACGGAGGACTGGCCGGCGGCGTCGAACTTCACGTACCAGCGGGTGACGAGGCTCCCGAAGGAGTGGGCGACGAGATCGACCCGGCTCGCCCCGGTCTGCCGCTTGACGTCCTCGACGTACGCGGCGAGCCGGCCGGACAGGACCTCGTTGACGGACCGGTGCGTGTCGTAGCCGAAGGAGAACAGGTCGGCGTCGGTGTACCCGTCGGCCTTGAAGTCCGCGCGCAGGCCGCCCCAGACGCCGGGGTCGGCGTTGAATCCGTGGACGAACACGACGGGGGTGCGCGCGGGCGCCTCGGCCCGGACGGGCGCCGCCGTCAGGAGCAGGGACGCGACGACGGCGAGCAGCGGCACGACCGTCCGGGCACGGAGTCTCAACACACTGTCCCCTCACATGAGTTACGCATGAGTAGTCACGAGCATGGTGGGGGTTGAGGGGGCGGAAGAACAGCCCTCTGCGCGGCTTCCTCGACCCTTTCGGGGAGGGGTCCGCCGGCCCCTCCGGGGAAGTGATGCCGTCGTAGGGCTTGTCAGTGCAATTTCACATTACTATGTTACAGCGCACCGGCCCGGTGATGGAACGTCATCCGCCGTGCGAACCAGACCGGTTCGCGAACGCATCCCCTCACCAACCCCCCTCACCAGCAGGAGTTCCGTTGTCCCTCCGCAGACGTGTGCGCTCGTCCCTGCTCGCCTCCGCCATAGCCGTCACCCTCCTCGCCTCCGCCGGCCAGGCCGGCGCCTTCGCGACGGGCACGGACGACACGACCGCCCCGGCCCCGCAGGCGCAGCCGGGCGGCAACCCCTTCGACGAGGTCGAGCACCGGGGTTCCGCCCCGCGCGCCACCTTCGGCCCCGCGCCCGCCCCCGGCGGGCACGCCACGGGCAAGGTGCCCGGCCGGGCACCGGCCTCCGCCAAGGCGCGGACGTTTGCCGCGAGCGGCATCGCCACCACGGCCACCGGCGTCCCCTGCACGCTCGACGGCATCACCGGCCTCGCCCCCGAGCAGTTCGCCGACTTCCTCGCCGACCCCGCGGTCACCGCCGACGGCTGTCTGCGCGGCCTCATATGGACCTGGGACGCCCGGCTCGCGCCCGTGATGTCCGACGCCCACGTCCAGGCCGTCGCCCGCCGCATATCCGGCCTGTCCGCCGCCCACGACGGACGGAACTCCTCCCACCTGGAGGAGATGTTCACGTACCTGCACGCCGTCGCCTACCACGATTACTCGCGTGGCGAGATCGACATCACCGACGCGCCCACCGTGAACGCGATGCGGCAGGCCGTCGCCGACTTCGGCGCCGCCGCCCGCACCTTCGACGTCACGAAGACCAACGCGAACACCCTCCGCGAGGCCCTCTACGCGGCCAGCGCGCCCGGCCTGCGGCAGTACCAACTCGCCCTGATCAAGCGGGTCCTGGCCACCATGGACCCTTCGCACACCGCCACGAACCTCGACCCGGCCTGGGCCGGAGCCGCGCTCGCCGGACTCTCCGTCAACTACCTCGGCGTCTACCCGGGCAACCAGGACACCGCCTTCCAGTCGGCCGTCGCCGCCGACCCGGCGTACCGCGCGACCTTCAAGGCCTTCGCCGGCTACGGGCACCTCAAGGGGACCGCCAACGCCTGGGTCGCCCGTGACGCCCTCGGCGAGTACGGCCGCTTCGGCCAGATCGCGTCCCTCAAGGACGGCGTCGTCGCCGACCTCGGCGCCTCGCTCACCACCGTCGTCGACACCTTCGGCCGCGGCAGCGAGCAGTGGGCCAAGGTCGTCTCCTGGCTCAACTTCTACGAGGCCTGCCAGCCGTACGGCGTGTGCAAGGAGGACATCGAGAAGCAGCTCTTCCCGTACACGTACACCTACGACAACGGGGCCATCAAGGTCCGCACCGCGCTCGACCGGGCCACCGTCGACCAGCTCTACTACGCCAGCAAGCAGGTCAAGGCCCAGTACCACCGCGTCCTCGGCACCGAGCAGCCGCTCGCGGGCGACAACAACACCACCCTGAACATCGTCCTCTACGCCTCCCGCGCGGACTACGAGAACTACCACCCCATCCTCACCGGCATGGGCACCAACAACGGTGGCATCTACATCGAGCGCGGCGCCACCTTCTACACGTACCAGCGGCGCGTCCCGCAGGACTCCTCGCTGACGCTGGAAGAGCTCTTCCGCCACGAGTACACCCACTACCTCAACGGCCGCTGGGCCGTCCCGGGCTTCTTCGGCGAAGGCCCCTGGTACCAGGGCGACCGCACCACCGCCATGGACGAGGGCACGGCGGAGTTCTTCGACGGGGCCACCCGCGACAACGGCATCGCCGTCCGCAAGTCCCTCGTCCGCGGCATCATCAACGACACCGCCGGCGGCGGCCCCCGGATGAACCTCGGCCAGATCCTCCACGCCACCTACGACGGCGACGGCTTCCGCTTCTACAACTACGCGGGCACGTTCTTCGAGTTCCTCTGGACCGAGAAGCCCTCCCTGCTCCGCGAGATGTACACCCACCTGCGGGCGAACGACGTGGCCGCGTTCGACGCCTGGCGCGACCGGCTGAGCTCCGACGCCGGCCTCCAGCGCGACTACGACCGCTTCCTCGACGCGCAGATCGCCAAGGTCGACCAGCTGTACGTCCCGAACACCACGTACACGCCCAACGCCCAGCTGCGCGACGCGGACGTCGCGTCCGTGAAGTCCTCCTTCTACGCCGCCACCGCCAGCAACCCCGACTGCGTGGAGAACGGCGAGCCCGGCAAGCGCCGCTTCCTCTGCACCGGCCGGATCACCGCCAACCTGTCCAACTGGGCCAGTGAGGACCAGAACTTCAAGGACATGTCCGAGACCGTCGACTACTTCATCCTCGACCGCGCCGGCGCCGCGTCGAACAACCTGGCCGACATGAACTGCAGCTTCGGACCGATCGACATCTGGTCCAGCAAGGTGGCGGGCACGTCGAGCTACAGCTGCGAGGGCCCGCTCCGCAGCTGACCCGCACCGCCCACCGTCCGGGCCGGTCCTTCCACGGGGGAGGGGCCGGCCCGGCACCGCACCCCTTCCTCCGGAGGCCGTACTTCGTGAGCACCACCCCGCACTCGGTCCGCACCACCGACTACCACACCGCAGGCGAGCCCTTCCGGATCGTCGACGAGGACCTGCCGCCCGTCCCCGGCGACACCGTCGCCGAGCGCCGCGCCCTCGCACTCCGGCTCGGCCCCCTCGACGAGCTGCGCCGCCTCCTCGTCCGGGAACCGCGCGGACACTCCGGCATGTACGGCGGGTTCATCGTCCCGCCCGACGACGACGGCGCCCACTTCGGCGTGCTGTTCTGGCACAAGGACGGCTACTCCACCGCCTGCGGCCACGGCACGATGGCCCTCGGCGCCTGGGCCGTCGACACCGGACGCGTCCCCGCGCCCGACGACGGCGACGTCCCCGTCCGCATCGACGTGCCCTCGGGGCGCGTCACCGCGACCGTGCACCGCGCGGGCGGCCGCACCACCGGCGTCACCTTCCGCAACGTCCCGACGCGCGTCCTCGCGCGCAAGGTCCCGGTGACCACCACGTCCGGCACCGTCGAGGTCGACCTCGCCGACTCCGGCGCCTGCTACGTCTCGGTCCCCGCGCGCGCCCTCGGCCTCGACACCACCCGGGCCTCGCTGCCGGCGCTCGTCCGGGCCGGGCGCGAGATCCGCGCCGCGTTCCCCGAGCACGACGTGTACGGCGTCATCCTGTACGACGAGCTGCCCGACACCCCCACCGGGCCGCACCAGCGCAACGTCACCGTCTTCGCCGACGGGCAGATCGACCGCTCGCCCTGCGGCTCCGGCACCTCCGCACGGCTCGCCCTGCTCGGCGACGAAGGACGCCTCGCCCCCGGGGACACCTTCACGCACGGGTCCGTGGCGGACACCGTGTTCACCGGCCGACTGCTGCCCGGGGGCGTCACCGAGGTCACCGGAGTCACGTACCGCACCGGCACCCACACCTTCGTCCTCGACCCCCACGACGACCTGGGGACGGGGTTCCTCCTGTGACCACCGTGACGGCCGGGACCGGCCTGCTCCACATCGACGCCCCGACCATGACCCGCCTCCTGACCCCGGCGGCGACGGCCGACGTCCTCGCCGACGTCCTGCGCGCCGGGTTCGACCCCGAGGCCGCCCCGCCCCGCAC
>NZ_MWIG01000274.1:0-11087 GCF_002156145.1 Streptomyces sp. NRRL B-24572
TGTCCTCCGTGTCCTCCGTGGGCTCCGGACGGCGAACCGGCCGTCGTACCGCTCCACGGCGAGGGGCAGGCCGAAGCAGGCGCCGAGCAGCTCCCCGGTGAGCACCTCGTCGACCGGGCCCTGCGCGAGGGGCCGGCCCTCGCGCAGGAGCAGGGCGTGGGTGATGCCGGAGGGCAGCTGCTCCAGGTGATGGGTGACCAGGACCGTGGCCGGCTCGGGGTGTTCGGTCCCGAGGGTGTCCAGGGCGTCGAGGAGCTGCTCGCGACCGGGCAGGTCGAGTCCGGTGGCGGGCTCGTCGAGCAGCAGGAGCCGGGGTTCGGGCATCAGGGCGCGGGCGATCAGGGCCCGGCCGCGCTCGCCCTGCGAGAGGGTCGGCCAGCGGGCGGCCTGCCGCCCGGCGAGCCCGAGGGTGGCGATCAGCCGGTCCGCCCGCGCCTCCTGGGCTGGGGTGGGCGCCCACCGGGGCGGCCGTTCGACGGAGCCGACGGCTCCGGTGAGGACGACGTCACGGACGGCGAGCGCGGAGCGCAGCGGGTGCCGCGGTGTCACATGGCCGATGGCCGTGCGCAGTTCGCGGAGGCCCACCCGACCGGGACGGCGGCCGAGGACCTCCCCCGGCCGCGGGTCGGATGGGTCTGGGCGCCGAGCAGGCCGAGGAGGGTGGCCTTCCCGGCGCCGTCGGCCCCGAGGAGCGCCCGGTGTTCTCCGGGCCGGACCGTGAGGGTGATGTCGCTCAGGAGGGGTTTTCCCTCCCGGACGACGGCGACGGCCTCGACGTGGAGGCCACAGCTGCGGGGCACCGACCTCCGGCACGGCGAGGACGCCCACGCGGACGTGGTCCGGGCGGTGGAGGCGGGCGACCCCGAGGAGGCCGCCCGGCTGACCCGCCAGGAGCTGGAGTCCACGCTCGCCCTGCTCCAGTCGACGCCCTGATCCTGCGGGGCGGTACGGGACCGGGCCGCGGCGCCCGGCACGGCCGACGACGCCCGGCACAGGCCGCAGCACCCGGCACGGGCCGGAACGTACGGCTCATGCCGGGGCACCCGGCGCGGGCGACGGCGCCCGGCCCACGCCGGGGCGACGAGGCCGACGGGTGCCTCCGTGGTGCGAACCGCTCTCACGCCATCCGACGGGCGCCCTCCAGGACGGCCTGCCGGATGCGGTGGTAGGTGCCGCACCGGCAGATGTTGCGGATGGTGTCGAGGTCGGCCTCGGTGACCTCGCGTCCGGCCTCGCGCGCCTTGCGGACGGTGGCCACGGCGGCCATGATCTGACCCGGCTGGCAGAAGCCGCACTGGGCGACGTCGAGGTCGAGCCAGGCCTCCTGCATCGGGTGCAGTTCCGCGCCGACGGTGTCGGGGAGGCCCTCGATGGTGGTGATCTCGTCGGTCGGGGCCACGTCGTCGACGCGTACGGCGCAGGGCGTGAACGCCTTGCCGTTGAGGTGGCTCGTACAGGCCCGGCAGACGCCGACCCCGCAGCCGTACTTGGGCCCGGTGACGCCGAGGACGTCCCGGAGGACCCAGAGGAGCCGGACGTCGCCCTCGACGTCGGCGGTGACGGCCTTGCCGTTCAGGATGAAGGTGTGCTGCGGCACGGGGGCTCCAGGTCTCAGATGGTGCGGTCGCGGCCGTCGGTGGGCGAGGCCGGGACGGGCGGGACGGTCGGCAGGGGGGTGAAGGCGAGCGGCTCGGCGTGGTTGACGGGGAAGACCGTCGGCATCGTGCCGGTGGCCCGGCCGTAGGCGCAGGCCACGGCGGCCATGGCGCCGGCGACCGCCAGTTCGCCCGCGCCGCCCGGCTTGTCGCCGCTCGGCGGCATGACGATGATCTCCAGCTCGGGCGGGGTGTTCCACTGCCGGGTGTAGAAGTACTGGTCCCAGCTGCCTTCGAGGAAGTGCCCGTCGCTCAGGTGGAGTCCGGAGGTCAGGGTGATGGCGATGCCGTCGGCGATGCCTCCCATCATCTGGGCCTCGAGGCCGCGCGGGTTGACCGCGAGGCCGACGTCGACGGCGCAGACGACCTTGGTGACGCGCGGTCCGGTGTACGCGCCCGGGATCTTCCGTCCGGTGGTCTCGGGCCGGCAGTCGATCTCGGCGAGGATCGCGACGGCCGAGTGGTACTCGGTGTGGACGGCGATGCCCTGGCCCGTGCCGGCCGGCATGCTCCGGCCCCACGAGCCCGCCTCGGCGACCTTGTCGAGGACGGCGCGGGCCCGCGCGTCCTTGAGGAGCCCGCGCCGCATCGCGTACCGGTCCTTGCCCATCCGCTCGGCCAGTTCGTCCATGACGAGTTCCTGGGCGCAGCGGACGTTGGGCGAGTAGATGTTCCGCATCGAGCCGGTGTTGAAGCCCTTGTCGGTCTCGGCGAGGAGCTGGGTGGTGACGCCGAGGTGGTAGGGGCTGATCTGGGTGAGCTGGAACATCGTCTCGGAGAAGGTGGCGTCGGCGACGGGCAGCCGGGCCGCCTCCGCCGTGAGGACCTCGCCGACGCCGTGCCCGAAGTCGGTGGCCACGGAGGTGTGGCGCTGCTCGTACGTGAGGACCTCGCCGAGCGAGTACGTGGCCCGCACCCGGGAGGTGGACATCGGGTGCGTACGGCCCTGGCGGAAGTCGTCGGTGCGGTGCCACATCAGCTTCACCGGCTTGCCGAGGGCCTTGGAGATCTCGGCGGCCTCCTGGGCGGCGTCGGAGAACAGCTTCCGGCCGAAGGAGCCGCCGCCCTCGGTGACGTGGACGCGGACGGCGGTGGGCGGCAGGCCGAGCTTGAGGGCGATCTTCTCCTGGGCGACGATCGGCGCCTTGACCGAGGCCCAGATCTCCGCGGAGTCCTTCCGCACGTCGGCGATCGCGCAGTTGGTCTCCAGGGCGGCGTTGCTGGCGAAGTGGAAGGTGAAGCGGGCGTCGACCGCCTTGGTGAGCAGCGGCAACGGCGGCACCACGAGCGGGATTTCGGCCCGGCGCAGCTTCTCCAGGACGGTGGCGTCGGAGGCGCCCTCGGCGGTGCCGGGCCCCCAGTCGACGCGGAGGGCGCGGACGGCGTCGATGCACTGGCCGAAGGTTCGGCCGCGGACGGCGACGCCGGTGGAGACGGTGACGGCGTCGGTGATGCCGGGCATGGCCCGTACCTCGTCGAGGTTGGCCACGGAGCGGACCGTGCCGTTGATGGTGGGCGGACGGCAGACCATGGTGGGCAGCGCGTCCGGGACCTGGAGGTCCATGGCGAACTTCTTGCGCCCGGTGACCGCTTCGAGGGCGTCCACCCGGCGCTGTCCGGTGCCGATGACGCGGAAGCGGTCCGGGTCCTTCAGGGTCACCTCCACCGCCGCGTCGGTGACGGCGGCGGCCTTCGCGGCCAGTTCGCCGTAGCCGAGCACCGCTCCGGCCGGGGAGAGGACGGTGCCGGCCTTCGTGGTGAGGGTCTCGACGGCGTCACCGAGGACGAGGGAGGCGGCGTGCAGCAGCCGGGCGCGGGCGAGGGCGGCGGCGACCCGGATGGGGGTGTAGGTGGAGTAGGTGGTGTTGGAGCCGCCGGTCAGCTGGTTGAAGAGCAGCTCGGGGCGGGCGTCGGCGAGGGTGACCTTCACCTTGTCCAGGGGCAGGTCGAGCTCCTCCGCGACGATCATGGCGCTGGAGGTGGTGACGCCCTGGCCGACCTCGGCGCGCGGCAGGGCGAAGTGGGCCGTGCCGTCGGCGTCGACGCGGATGGTGATGAGGTTGCCGGTGGGCGCGGCCGCGAGGGTCAGCAGCTCGTTGAGGTCGAGGAGTTCGGCCGGGCCCGGCAGCGAGGGGATGAGCGCCGGCGCCGCCGCTGCCTCACTCGGGGCGAGGGCCTCGGCGCCGAGCCGGGCGGCGACGGTGAGGGTGGGGGCGGCCAGGACGTACCCGAGGAACCGGCGCCGTCCGATGCCGGGTTCGCTCGCGCGGGCCGGGGTTCCGTCCCCGGTTCCGCTCGTGTGGTGGTCGTCCCGCGCGGGGTGCCGCCTCGCCATTCGTTATGCCCTTTCGCCGTGGCCCCGGCCTGCTACCGCCGAGTATCTTCAGAGGCGACGATCATCGCGCATGCGGGGGACGTCTGGGGCCCCTTCGTCGGGGACGAGCGGGACGAGCGGGAACGAGCGCCATAGGGTGCCGCCATGACCGAAGCCGCGCACCTCACCGCCACCCGCCGCTCGTACGACACCGTCGCCGTCGACTACGAGCGACTGCTCGCCGACCAGTTGGCGACGACGCCGCTGGACCGGGCGATGATCGCCGGTTTCGTGGAGAAGGTGGAGACGGCGGGCGGGCCGCGCGCGATCGGCGACCTCGGCTGCGGAACGGGCCGGGTGACCTCCCATCTGCGGGACCTCGGCGCCGAGGCCTTCGGCGTGGACCTGTCGCCCGGGATGATCGCGGTCGCCCGGGACACCTATCCGGGGCTTCGCTTCGAGGTGGGGTCGATGACCGCGCTCGGCCTGCCCGACGCCTCGCTCGGCGGGGTCCTCTCCTGGTACTCGACGGTCCACATGCCCGAGGCCGAACTCGCCGCTTCCTTCGCCGAGTTCCACCGGGTCCTCGCGCCGGGCGGGTACGCCCTCGTCGCCTTCAAGGTGGGCGACGAGCGGGTGCGTCTGGAGCGGGCGTACGGGCACGAGGTCAGCCTCGACGTGTACCGCTGGTCACCCGACCGTCTCGCGGGTCTGCTGTCCGCGGCGGGTCTGGTCGAGTCGGCCCGTCTGGTACGGGAGCCGGATCCCGTGGAGAGCACGCCGCAGGCCTTCCTCCTGGCGCGCAGGCCGCGCGACTGAACCGGGCCGCACGACGGGGCGGATCCGTACCCCGGGGCCGAGCCGGACACCGGGGCGGAGCCGGACACCGGACCGGAGCCGGACACCGGACCGGAGCTGCGCGCGGGAGATCCGGGCGCGCTGGCCGCCGCCCGCGATCAGGGCGTTGACGGAGGCCATCGGGTCACCGCCGACCGACTTGGCGAGCAGCGCGCCGACGACCAGCGGGCCGAGTGCCACCGCGAGGGCCGAGCCTGTGGCGGTGACGTGCTGGAGGCGGCGGGTGCGCCGGGCGTCGAAGTTCATGACCCCAGTCCATCAGCGGGCGGCGGGCGCCGTATCGGTCGGCGTACTCAGGCTCCCGTACCGGGCTACTCAGATGTGTTCACGCACGCGTCCCCGAGGGCTCCCGCACCGGCCCTTCTTCGGAGATCCTCGGGAGGGCGAACGCACCTGGGCGTTCCCGGGAACGACGACGTGGAGGCGGGGCTGCCGTGACGACGGAGACGCAGGGGACAGGGCAGGCCGTGCTCGTCGTCCAGCACGAGGCGGACGCCGGTCCCGGCCTGGTCGGCGAGCACCTCGTACGGACCGGGCTCCGACTCCACGTGATACGCGCCTGGAAGGGCGAGGCGCTCCCGCAGTCCCTCGGCGGCCACGCGGGACTCCTCGTCCTCGGCGGGTCCGCCAACTGCGAGGACGACGAGGCCGCGCCTTGGCTCCCCCGGGTCCGTGCGCTCGTCCGCGAGGCCGTGGCCGGCGAGGTGCCACTGCTCGGGATATGCCTGGGCGGCCAGATCGTCGCTCATGCCCTGGGCGGTTCGGTGGTGCGGCGGGTCCGGGGGCCCGAGGTGGGGTCCGTGCCCCTGCGCAGACTGCCGGCCGCCGCGGGCGATCCGGTGCTCGGCGCGGTGCCGGAGGGTGCCCCGGCGGCGCAGTGGCACTGGGACGAGGTGGACCGGCTCCCGGCCGGCGCCGTGCCGCTGCTGACCGGTGACGACTGCCCGTACCAGGCGTTCCGGGTCGGGAGCGCGGGCTGGGCGGTGCAGTTCCATCCGGAGGTGGGCGCGGACACGGTCGCGGTGTGGGCGGACGCCGACGGGGAGGACCTGCGCGCGGCGGGCGGTGACCCGGAGGCCGCGGTGGCGTCGGTGCGGGAGGCGGAGCCGGAACTCCGCGCGGTCTGGGGAGCGGTGTCCGAGGCGTGGGGCACGGTCGTCCGCGCCCACGAGGGCGCGCGGATCGCCTGAGCGCCGCCCCCGGCGCGTACCGTACGGGAACACGCACGTGAACGAAGGAGCTCTGTCGCCATGGCCGACTACCGGATCGAGACCGTCCGCACCGGGTACCGGAACTGGACCGCCCGCAACGACCGGGGCGCGGAGGTCCGGATGGCCGCCGCCGACGACGCGGACGCGCAACCCTCGTTCACCCCGGTCGAGTTGCTGCTCGCGGCGATGGGCGGCTGCGGCGGACTCGTCGTCGACCGGACGGCCAGGGCGGTGGACCACGACGACCTGCGGATCGTGGTGGAGTCGGTCTCGGGTCCCGAGGACGACGGCCGGCTGGGCCGGATCCGGGTGAGCTACGAGTTCGACCTGCCGGACAACAACCCGAAGGCGGCCGAGGTGTTCGCCCGGGGCGTGCGCCTGACGCACGAGAAGTTCTGCACGGTGAGCCGGACCGTGGAGCACGGCGCGCGCGTGGAGGCGATCCTGCCGGACGGCACGGTCGGCTTCGAGGGCTGACCGTGCCGTCCGGCCGGGGCCCGTCCGGCCGTGATCCGCCGGACAGGCCCCGGAGGGGCGTCACTCCTCGATCGCGCCGCCGATCCGGCGCAGGTGCCGACGGAAGGTGTACGAGGGGTCCTCGGCGCGGCCCGCGAGGTACGCGTCGAACCGGGTCTGGTCGCGCAGGGTCTCCCCCGCCCTGATCCGGCGGGCCTGTTCCCGCTCGGTGCGGAAGATCGCCCGGGCTGTCTCCAGGACGGCGTCGGCGCGGTCGGCCGCCACGAAGAGCACGCCGTCGTCGTCGCCGAACACCACGTCGGCGGCGGTCACCTCGTGGTCGCCGCACCGCGCGGTGGTCAGCGCGTCCGGGTCCCGGTCGTCGAGGCGTACGGGGCCGGGCGCGTGGCGTCCGTACGAGAAGACGGGCAGTCCGATCTCGACCAGGTCCGGGGTGTCCCGGTGCAGCCCCCAGACGACGACCCCGGCGACGCCCGCCGCTTCGGCCTCCAGGACGGCGAGGTCGCCGATGCAGGCCTCGTCGCGGCGGCCCGCGTTGTCGATGACGAGGACGTCTCCGGGTGCGGCACGGGTGAAGGCCTCCAGGAAGACGTCGACGCTTCCGTAGTGGCGGGCGGGCAGCACCCGTCCGGCGACGCGCTGCCCCGGGACGACGGGCAGGATCCCGGCGGGCGCGGCCCGCAACGGTTCCCCGAGCCGTACGCAGGCGTCGGCGATCAGCGGCGTGGAGAGGTCGGCGAAGTCCTTCAGCATCTGGCGTTCCGATCCGTCCGTGGCGGGTGCGGCGGGTCGGGCCCCGTGTCCAGGGCCCTAAATGCCTCGACAGCGTTCCCATGATCGGGGACGCTTCACCCGATGACCAGAATCGACGACACACCGCCCGCGTGGGACGAGCGCACCCAGCTCACCACGTTCCTCGACTACGCACGTGACACCGCCCGCGCCAAGTGCGAGGGCGTCTCGGCGGAGAACGCCCGCAAGGCTCTCCTGCCGGGCTCGCCGCTGATGACCCTGAGCGGACTGATCAACCACCTCCGCTGGGTCGAGTACTACTGGTTCCAGATGGTCTTCCTCGGCGAGGAGGACCAGGGCCCCTGGACCGAGGAGGACCCCGACCGCGAGATGCGGATCGCCGTCGACTTCCCGCTCGCGCAGCTGCTCGACGAGTACGCCGGGCAGAGCGCCCGCTACCGCGAACTGGTCGCCGGGAACGACCTGGACACCGAGGCGAAGCGAACCATCCGCGACGGCCTCCGTGTCGACCTGCGCTGGATCCTCCTCCACCTCACCGAGGAGACGGCCCGCCACAACGGCCACCTGGACATCCTGCGCGAGCTCCTCGACGGCACGACCGGCGACTAGTGCCGCAGCAAGCAACGTTCGCCCCCCTCTCAGTGCTCGGCGCACACTCATGCCACACCGGACGCCAGGAGCGCACTTGGCCTGTTGTCGCCCGTTTGCCGAGCATGAACAACACCAAGCGGACCCTTGCCACAGTCCTTCTCACAGGGGCCGCACTCGGGCTCTCCGGACCCTCGCGGGCCGGTAGACGTGACCTGATACAGCGGCAGGCAACGCTTGCCCGTCAACAAGACCTGGGGCGTTCAACGCATGGGAGGCGGTCAAGCGATGACCCCCGAGGAGCAGGAACTGATCATGGGCCTGGTGTTCGTACCAGGTGTGGGTCGGACGCGCACGCTCGACGAGGTGCTCGCCCACTTCGGCGAGTCCGACGGCGGGGCTCTGGCGCTGAGGCTGCTCCGGGACGCCATGGAGCGCCAGGACGCCGACGACGTCGCGATGGCGCTGATCCTCCATGCCGCTGCCGGCGCCTCCGTCGAGGAGTTCATGGAGCCGTTGACCGAGCTGTTCCCCGCCGACTGGCACAGGGACCACGAGGACATCGTGCGCATGCTGGCCAGGCTCCGCTCGCCCAAGACGGTGCCGACACTGGCCCTGGCAACCCACTGGGTCCCCGAGTACCTGGACTGGGACGAGAACCGGGCACTCGCGGTGAAGGCGATCTGGGCCCTCGGCGCCATTCCCGGCCCGGAGGTCCGGGATGTCCTCGAAGGTCTGCGCGACGATGGGAACGGGATCATCCGCGAGAACGCGCTGAATCAGCTCGCACGCCGCGGCGAACTCTGACCGCGGAGTCGTAGCCGCTCACCCGGAACGCCCGGCCGCGTTTCCTCGGCCGGGCGTTCCGATCAAGATCGATCTCGCCAGGATTTCCTGTACCTCAACCACTCACGGGATGTCGCATGAACCACCCGCCGGGCCGTGAGTGACTCCCCGACTCATCGACATTGATCAAGGGACCGACCCACGCGGTGACTTCCGAAGCCGTCGACAGACGACTTCCGTTCTCGGGTTCTGGCACAACTTCTGTGACGGAGAGCCTTCAGGCCGAGGGCTGGCCCGTTGACTGTGCAGTGTCGTGGACCAGTTCAGCGAGCTGGATCAGGAAACCGTACGTCGCCATGCGCCCGTGAATCCGGATGAAGTAAGACCGACTGGAGCACTTGAAGATCTCTCGCCGGCGCACCTTCCAGATCGTGTGTTCGTATGCGTTCGCGGCCTCCACGAGGGACGATTCCGCTTCCTCCACGCTGCCGTCGAACTCCCTGAGGGTTCGTGCATCTCGATCTGTGTCATTGACGCCGTCAACAGGTATGGCCAGCACGATCCACCGAGACATCCTGATGTCTGTTCCTTCCCCCTGGCACCGTCTGCCGCGATGCGGACGGCGCAAGTCTGGCAGACACCCAGCACGCTAGACCTTCACCACAGAAGTTGTGCCAGAACCCGTTCTCGTACACAAAGCCAGTGTTCAAGGGGGCGTTCGCATGTGTCATCGGAGCGCCCCGGTGCTCCGGCCGCCCGTGATGGCGGTGAGGAGGGGGAACGCGATGAGCAGCGCGACCGCGACGAGGAGTCCACTCGCCCAGAGCGGCCCGAGGGCCCCGGCTTCGGTGCCGAGGGTGGCCGCCGCGAGGACGGGGCCGACAGCGGCGCCCACGTTGAGCGCCGCGGTCGCATACGAGCCGGCCATGGTGGGGGCTCCCGCGGCCTCGTAGAGGACCCGCGTGATCAGCGTGCTGCCCAGCGCGAACGAGAGTGCACCCTGCACGAACACGAGGACGAACAGGGCGACCGGTTCGTCGGCCAGCATCGCCAGGACCGGCCAGCCGACGAGCAGCAACGGACCGGTGACGGCGATGACCGGACCGGGACGCCGGTCGGACAGCCGGCCGGCGACGGTGACGCCCACGAAGGAACCGGCACCGAAGAGCACCAGAGCGACAGAGATCCACAACTCGTCCAGCCCGGCGCTGTCGGTCACCACGGGGGCGAGGAAGGTGAGGCTTGCGAAGGTCGCCGCGTTCACCAGCGCGCCGAGGAGCATCACCAGGATCAACGGCTGCCTGGTGAGCTGGGCGAGCTCCGCTCGCAGCGCCGGCCTGCCGGGCGTCTCGTCCTCGTTGCGTCCTGCCGGGATTCCTTTCAGGATGCCGAGAGCCGCAGGCAGGCAGAGAACGGCGACAGCCCAGAACGTGGCCCGCCAGCCGAGCAGCGTGCCGAGCACCGACCCACCAGGGACGCCGGCGATCGTGGCCACCGTCGTGCCCGACAGCAGCACGGCCAGCGCGCGTCCCTTCCTGTCGGGCGGGACCAGCGTGGCCGCAGCCGTCAGGGCGACGGCGAGGAACCCTGCGTTCGCGAGCGCGGCGACGACTCGGGTGGCGAACAGAACGGGGAAGCTCGTGGTGACGGCGCCCACGGCGTGAGCTGCCGCGAAAACGAGGACGAACCCGAGAAGGGCCGGGCGCCTGGGCCAGTCACGAGCCAGCGCGGCCACGAGGGGAGCCCCGACGATCATGCCGATCGCGAAGGCCGAGGTGAGGACGCCTGCCGTCCCGACGGCGACGTCGAGATCTGAGGCGATGTCCGGCAGGAGGCCGGCGAGCATGAACTCCGAGGTGCCCATGGCGAAGACCGCCATGGCAAGCAGATACAGCGGAAAAGGCATCGAGTGGCTCCGAGGTGAGGAGAGGAACGAGAAGGTCATCTCGCCACCGCGGCCAGCCCCGAGCGCACATCGTCCCACCGCAGAAAGCGGCGCGACGACAGGGCTACGAGCTCAGTGGTTCAGGGGGCTGACGGCGTGACCGAAAGCCCCCACCTCGTCTGACTCAGGACTCGACATGCCCCGCACGCTACCCGACCGATGCCCGTCGAAGCACCTCGGTTTCACAGGCATCGGTCTGCGTCACCGACGTCATGTCCCGCGGCACCGGGCCCGACCCGGAAGACAGGCCCTGGCTAGCCGGCCGCGGGCTGGAAGAAGGACAGCAGACGTCGGGCGGCGTCGGGTGCCATGAGCATCTCGTGGACCCGTGCGGAGAAGCGTGCGGCCTCTTCCGCCCGCGGGAACATGGCCGTCTCGTAACGGCGTACGGCGGCGTCGAGGTCCCCTCCCCCTGCGGCGATGGCGAGGCCGAGCTCGGTCCCGTCCAGCAGGGCCATGTTCGCGCCCGTGACCGCGGGCGGCATCAGGTGGGCGGCGTC
>NZ_MWIG01000275.1:0-12434 GCF_002156145.1 Streptomyces sp. NRRL B-24572
GGCACCGCGACCCGCCCGGCGGTCCCGCCGGCCCGCACCGCCGCCGAGAAGGCCCGCGACAAGGCCCGGGAGACCGGCCGCGACGTGCCGGTCCCGGAGCTCACCACCGAATACAGCACCACCGTGGTGACCCCTGCGGGCAAGCTCCGCTCCGAGAGCCACCTGGTGCCCCAGCGCGCCAAGGACGCCAAGGGCGGCTGGGTCGACCTCGACGACACCCTGGTGTCCCGCGCCGACGGCACGGTGGCCCCGAGGGTCACCAGTTCGGACCTCGTCATCTCGGGCGGCGGCAGCGGCCCGCTCGCCACGATGACCACCGAGGACGGGCGGCAGCTGACGGTGTCCTCACCGTTCCCCGGTGTCCTGCCTAAGCCGGTCCTGAACGGCAACGGCGCACTGTACGAGAACGTGGCCCCGGACACCGACCTGAAGGTCACCGCCACCAAGTGGGGCGGCTACACCACCGTGGTGATCCTCAACAGCCCGGCCGCCGCCGCCAACCCCGCCGTACGGAACCTCTCCTTCCCCACCGAGACCAAGGGCCTGACCCTCGCCAGGGGCAAGGACGGCGGCCTGACCGCGGCCGGCGGTGGCGAGACCGCCTTCCGGGCGCCCGCGCCGCTGATGTGGTCCGCCAAGGAAGCCCGCACGCCGGCGGTGCGCGGGGGCAAGTACGCGGACATGGACGCCGAGGTGCCCGCCTCCAAGGGCAACGTGGCCCCGAGCGGTCTGAGCAGCGCCGAAGGACCTGGCGAGCGGGCCAGCGTGGCCAGGATCCCGGTCACCTCCGCCACGGTGACGGGCTCGGCGAAGCGGGCCATGGGCACGATCGACCTCGCCCCGAGCCCCGACCTCCTGGACGGCCCGGACACCAGCTACCCGATCTACGTCGACCCCTCCTGGTCCCCGGACACGCGGGGCAAGCAGCACCACGCCTGGGTGATGCAGGCCTGGCCCGGCACGAGCAACTTCGACCGCACCGGCTCGAACGACCGGGACCGCCCGGGCAGCGGCTACCAGGGCTGGGAGAGCCCGTACGGCATCGAGCGCGCCCTGTTCGAGTTCGACATCAACGGGTACTACGGCAGCTACATCAACTACGCCAACCTGCGGGTCAACCAGTACATCTCCTCCGACTGGTCCTGCACCACCAAGTACCCGGTGAACCTCTACCGCGCCCGGGAGTTCGACGGCTCGGTCTCGTGGAACAACCACGAGGTCCGCGAGTGGCTGGACGGCAAGGACGTGCCCGGCAACGGCACCAACTCCGCCTGCTACGCGGACATCCCCGTCGACTTCAACGTCACCGGCGCCATGCGCGACGCGATCCGCGACACCAGCAAGCCCCTGGCCTTCGCCCTGCGCGGGCAGGAGGGCACCGGCAACAAGATGGGCTTCAAGCGGTTCTCGTACAACGCGGTGCTCAGCACCGAGTACGACTTCCCGCCGAACGTCCCGCAGAACCCGCACACCTACCCGGCCCCGCACCGCGTCAGCGTGGCGGACACGGATGCCTGCTACGACGCCCCGCTGAGCGCGTACGGCTGGATCACCTCCTCCAAGACCACCCTGGTCTCCAAGGTCAGCAGCCCCAACCAGGGGCAGCTGACCGAGTGGATCAGCATCTGGGACAACGCCAACGGCGGCGCCAACATCCGCACCGACTGGTCCGGATTCGTCGGCAGCGGCAACGACGCCTCGTACACCCTGCCGGACGGCATCCTGAAGGACGGGCACTACTACGGCTGGCAGGCCTCCGGCGACGACGGCCTGCTGCGCGGCCAGCCCAGCGCGGTGTGCCACTTCGCAGTCGACATGACGCCGCCCGTGCTGACCTTCGGGGCCGTCACCGACCCGGCCACCCAGTTCCCGCCGGCCGGCAGCGGCCAGGTCTCCAAGGTGAAGGTGGGCCAGACCGGATCCATCCCGATCACCTACTCCGACCCCAAGCCGGCCGACGGACCGCTCACCTCGGGCGTGGCCTGTGTCCAGTGGGGCTTCGACCCCCAGATGGTGGGCGCGCAGCTGTCCTGCGGCCAACCCCTCACCCAGGGCTCGATCAGCGTGACACCGCCCCACTGGGGCACGAACATCGTGTACGCGCGGGTGTTCGACGAGGCCGGCAACACCTCGCAGACCCAGTCCTACGCCTTCTATGCCCCCTGGCAGGACGGCGAGGTCGCCTTCGGCGACACCACCGGGGACGCCCGGCCGGACATCCTCGTCCCCGACGCCACGGGCAACCTGATCACCTACGGCCGGGCCACCGACGGTGACGCCCGCAGCCAGATCCCGACCGGTACGGCCGCCAGCGCACTGATGGCGCCCGACAACAGCAGGAGCTGGAAGGACTACCGGGTGGTGCACCGCGGCTCGCGCGACCCGGGCCGCAACGTCGACGACCTGTTCGTCCACCGCGAGCCCACGACCGTGGGCGGACCGGGCGGCGTCCAGCTCTTCACGTACGACAACAAGGTGGCCGACCCGGGCCGCTACGCGCTGTCCGCCTCCAGCCCGCTGCCGAAGTCGTCCTGCGACCCGCTGCTCACCACCTGCGACGGCTACCACAACGTGGAGACGTGGGAGTACTCCAGCCAGATCACCCCGATCGGACCGGCGAAGACCACCCGTACGCCGAGCCGGTCGGTGTCCGACGCGACGGGCGTCCTCGCGGTGGAGTCGGGCAGGCTGTGGTTCTACCCGGTGAAGTCCAACCAGACCCTGGCCCCGCCCACCCTGGTGTCGGCGAGCGGTGACTGGGACAACAAGGACCTGATGGTCCCCGGCAACGCACTGCACATCGGCGAGACCACGGACACCGCCCCCGCGCTGTGGGTGCGCAACCGGACCAGCGGCGACATCGTCCAGTACGCGCTGTCGACCGCCGTCCGGGTGGACAACCCCTACGAGCAGTACACCGTGGTCAACGGGGTCGCGGCGCAGCCCGCGACGCCGATCGCCAAGGGCTGGACGCTGACGGCCTACCCGCGGATCGGCACGGAGGGTGACGTCACCGGCGACAACATCCCCGACCTGTGGACCGTCGACCCGGCCGGCACCCTGAAGACCTGGTCGGGCGCGGCCGGCGCCGGTGCGGTGACCGCGATCGGCTCCGTGCCGCAGGTGCGCGGCGGCGACCAGGCGCCCACGGTCCAGTGGCGTCTGGAGGGCAATGCCAAGGCCGTCCCCGCCACGGACGCGAGCGGCAGGGCGAACGACGCCTCCGCGACGAACGTCACGTACGCCGACGAGACGGTGGACGGCAGGACCCGCAAGGTCGGTGTCTTCGACGACGCTCTCTCATCGGTGGTGACCGGCCCTCAGAACGTGGTCGACACCCGGCAGAGCTTCACGATCTCCACGTGGGCGAAGCTCGACAAGCCGGACGGCGTGGTGGTCAGTCAGGACAACCAGCACGCCAGCGCCTTCATGCTCTGGGCCGACTCGACGGACTGGCGCTTCGCCATCGCCAACGACGACACCGACCAGTGGCCGTACGACTACAACCGGTACGCCCTGACCCCGGCGAACGCCTTCAAGGCGGGCGTGTGGACCCAGCTGACGGCGACGTACAACGCCGCGACCGGGGCCATGAACCTCTACGTCAACGGCACCCTGGCCTCCAGCGGCTACCACAGGGCGAGCACCAGCCCGGCGCCCTCCGGGGCGCTGGTCATGGGGCGGTACAAGTACGTGAGCAAGCCCAGCAACTGGCTGGACGGCAGCGTCAGCGGCCTGGCCGTGTACAAGAACTACGTGCCGTCGTCGGCCGCGGCCGGCGTCCCGGTCCGCTACGCGACCTCGCCCGACATCTGCCTGGACGCGCCGGGCGGCGACTCGGGCAACGGCCAGCACCCCCAGCTGTGGGGCTGCAACGGCACGGACGCCCAGAAGTTCGACGTCAAGGCCGACGGAACCCTCACGCTGAAGAACCAGTGCGTGGCGGCAAGCGAGAACAAGACGGGCTGGGGCACGCCGGTGATCTTCTGGCAGTGCCTGGGCGAGGGCGGCCAGCAGTGGCTGCCCCGAGCCGACGGCAGCATCTACAACCCGCAGTCGGACGCGTGCCTCGACGTCCCGTGGGGCAGCCGCGACTGGCGCGCGACGCTCCAACTGTGGGGCTGCAACGGCAGCATGGCCCAGAAGTGGAGCATCCCCACTCTGATGACCCCGGCTCTGCCGTACGCGCCGTAGCGCGGCGGTACCGGGTGTGACGAGGCCCGCGGCTCCTTGGAGTCGCGGGCCTCGGACGTGGAGGAATGCGCCTTCAGTGCCGCGTAGCCCGGACCAGGTCGGCGGTCAGGCGCTTCAGATCACCGCCGCCCGCACGCACAGCACGTCCGGCAGGTGCTCCACGAGCAGCTGCCAGCTGTCTCCGTCGTCGGCGCTCGCGTACACCTCGCCGTTGCGGTTGCCGAAGTAGACGCCCGCCGGGTCCGCGTCGTCCGTGCAGAGCGCGTCCCGGAGCACCGTGCCGTAGTGGTCGGCCTCGGGCAGTCCCCGGGTCAGCGGCTCCCAGGTCCCGCCCGCGTCCGTCGTGCGGTAGACCCGGCAGCGTCGGCCCGCCGGGACCCGGTCGGAGTCGGCGGTGATCGGGAAGACGTAGGCGGTGCCGGGGCGGTGGGGGTGCGCGGCGATCGCGAACCCGAAGTCGGAGGGGAGCCCCGAGCCGATGTCGGTCCAGCTCGCGCCCGCGTCGTCGCTGCGGAAGACCCCCCAGTGGTTCTGGAGGTAGAGCCGGTCCTCGTCGCCCGCGTCCTGGGCGATCTTGTGCACGCACTGCCCGAACTCGGGGTTCGGGTCGGGCAGGAAGACGGCCGACACCCCCTGGTTGGAAGGCGCCCACGCGGCCCCGCCGTCCCGCGAGCGGAACACCCCCGCGGTCGACACCGCGACCGTCAGCGCGTCCGGGTCGCGCGGGTCGGTGACGACGGTGTGCACGGCCTCGCCGCCTCCGCCGGGCACCCACTTCGAGCGCGTCGGGTGCTCCCAGAGCGGACGGACGAGCTCGAAGGACTCGCCGCCGTCCGCCGACCGGAAGAGCGCGGCCGGCTCCGTCCCCGCGTACACGACGTCGGGGGAGTGCTCCGGTGCCGGGTGCAGCTGCCAGACGCGCTCCAGGGAGGCCCCGGTGTCCTCGGGGAACTTCACGGCGGGGCGGGCCGGCTCGGTCCACGTCCTGCCGAGGTCGTCGGAGTGGAAGACGGAGGGGCCCCAGTGCGCGCTGTCCCCGCCCGCGAGCAGGCGCGGGGTCGGCCGCCGGGTGTCGATGGCGACCGAGTACACCGCCTGCGCGGGGAAGCCGGGATCGTCGAACTCCCACCGTCCGTCGTGCCGTCGGCCGATGAAGAGACCCTTGCGGGTGCCCACGGTGAGAAGTACGTCGGGCATGACTGCCACCTCCAGGACGCCGTTGTCGCTGATGCGGGCCAGTCTGCACCCGGCCACTGACAACGGCCCTCGGAGGCGCGCCGCGGTCAGATCGCCCAGGCGTACTGCGACGGCGCCGGGGTCGTCGCGCCCAGCTCGCGGGCGGCGCGGCGCGGCCAGGAGGCGTCGCGGAGCAGCTCGCGGCCGAGGAGGACCGCGTCGGCCTCGCCGTTGGCGAGGATCTTCTCGGCCTGCCCGCTCTCGGTGATCAGACCGACGGCGGCGACGGGCAGCCCGGTCTCCGCCTTGACGCGGGCGGCGAAGGGCACCTGGTAGCCGGGGCCCACCGGGATCCGGGCCGGTCCGCCGTTGCCGCCGCTGGAGACGTCGAGGAGGTCGACGCCGTGCTCGCGCAGGAGGGCGGCGAACCGTACGGTCTCGTCGGCCGTCCAGCCCTGATCCTCCAGCCAGTCGGTCGCGGAGATCCGGAAGAAGAGGGGCAGTTCCCCGGGCCAGACGGCCCGCACCGCGTCGACGACCTCCAGGGCGAGGCGGGTCCGGTTCTCGAACGAGCCGCCGTACGCGTCCGTGCGGTGGTTGCTGTGCGGGGAGAGGAACTCGCCGATGAGGTAGCCGTGCGCCCCGTGCACCTCCAGGACCTCGAAGCCGGCCGCCAGGGCGCGCCGGGCCGCGTCCGCGAACTGTCCGGTGATCTCCCGGATCCGCTCCACGGTCAGCTCGGTCGGTACGGGGTGGGCCTCGTCGAACGCGACCGGGCTGGGGCCGACGGGCTGCCAGCCCTCGCTCGGGTCGACCGGGCCGCGGCCCTGCCAGGGCCGGTTGGTGGAGGCCTTGCGGCCGGCGTGGCCGATCTGGATGCCGGGCACGGTGCCGTGCTCCTTGAGGAAGCCGGAGATCCGCCGCAGTCCTTCGACCTGGGTGTCGTTCCAGAGGCCGAGGTCCGCCGGGCTGATGCGGCCCTCGGGGGAGACGGCGGTCGCCTCGACGAGGATCAGTCCGGCGCCGCCGGTGGCACGGGCCGCGTAGTGGGCGAAGTGCCAGTCGCCGGCCACGCCCGCGTTCGGTCCGCTCGTCTCCGCCGAGTACTGGCACATGGGCGCCATCCAGACCCGGTTGGGCACGGTCAGGGAACGCAGGGCGTAGGGCTCGAACAGGGCGACGCTCATGACGGACTCCGTTTCGGGATGCCTCGAAGGTGCTCGTACGGTACTCATCGTAGTACGGCACCTGTCAAACTACGAGGGCTCTCGTACAATGGGTCGCATCCCGGATGAAGTGGAGCCGCCGCCATGACGACCACCACCAGCCCGCGCGTCCTCGAACACCCCACGCGCGACCAGATCCGCCTCGAAGAGGTGCTGCACGCGCTCGCGGACGCCGTGCGTCTGCAGATCGTGCGGGACATGGCGCGCGAGGACACCGAACTCAGCTGCTCGTACTTCGACCTCCCGGTGACCAAGTCCACGACCACGCACCACTTCCGGGTGCTCCGAGAGAGCGGCGTGATCCGGCAGATGTACCAGGGCACGACCAAGCTCAACTGCCTGCGCAGGAGCGACCTCGACGCCCTCTTCCCCGGCCTCCTCGACTCCGTCCTGTCCGCCGCCGGCGCCCAGGCCGGCCGCGAGGAGGGGACGGCCTGACGGCCGCCGCCCCCCGAAGCCGCATCCGACCACCGCACCCGGCTACAGGGAGCGCATCCGGTCGATCTCCGCGGTCTGCTGGGCGATCACGTCGTTCGCCATCTCCTCCACGAGGACGTTGTTCCCCTCGCTCAGCACCTCGGCGGCCATCGTCACCGCCCCCTCGTGGTGCGTGATCATGAGCTTCAGGAAGAGCTCGTCGAAGGCCTTCCCCTTCGCGCTCCTCAGCTCCTTCAGCTGGTCCTCGGTCGCCATGCCCGGCATCGAGTGATGGTCGTGGGCGCCCTGTTCGCGCGGACCGCCGTTGTTTTTCAGCCAACCTTCCATCGCGCCGATCTCCGGCCGCTGCGCCGCCGCGATCCGCTCGGCCACCTTCTTCACCTGGGGGGACGACGCCCGCTGCGGAACCAGCTCCGTCATCGTCAGGGCCTGCCGGTGGTGCACGATCATCATCTGCACGTAGCGGAAGTCCGCGCCGTTCGGGCTCTCGTCGGGGAGCAGCCGGGCGGCCTCCTCGGGGGATATCCGCCGGGCCGGTTCACCCGGCTTCCCCGGTGCCACCACCGACGGCCCGGTCGAGCCCTCGGCCTGCGGCGCACCCTTGTCGGGCCCCGACTCGCAGGCACCCAGGGCGAGTACGGCGACGGCGGACAGGGCCACGGCGACGACGGCACGCTGACGGCGGATCAACAACGCGACCTCCAGGGGTTCTTGCAGGGACAGTGACCGTTCCTAGCACTTTTCTCGTCTTGACCGATCAAAAACCTTCATTACGTCTGTGTTGCCATCTGTTGAGATGAGCACGGCAAGGAAGATACTGCCGGGGTCCAACACCCGTTCAAAGCTGAACGGATACCAGGGAGGACGGAGTGACTTCGTTGCGTACCCCGCGTACCACGTCCGACACGCGCGACCCGCGTGCCCGGTTCAGACGCCTGGGTGTGGCATCGGCCGCCGCAGGGCTGCTGGCCACCATGCTCGTGGCAGGACCCGCGGCCGCCACCCCCGACCCCGGAGACGCCGCCCCCGCACAGGAGGCCGTCTCCTCCCAGCAGGCCGCCGAGGCGCGCGCCGCCATCCAGAGCGGCGAGATACCCGGCGTGGACGAGATCGTCCACAGCTCCAACATCGAGCACCTCGCGAACGTCCCCAAGGACGCCCTCAAGAGCCTCAACTCGGACCTCGCCTTCCAGGGCAAGTACGCCTTCGCCGGCAACTACGACGGCTTCCGGATCTACGACATCAGCGACCCGAAGGCCCCGAAGACCGTCGCGCAGGTCCTCTGCCCGGGCTCCCAGAACGACATCTCCGTCTCCGGGAACCTCGTCTTCCTCTCCACCGACTCCTCCCGGAGCGACAACTCGTGCGCCAGCACGACGCAGCCCGCCTCGGTCAAGGAATCCTGGGAGGGCATGAAGATCTTCGACATCAGCGACATCGCCAACCCGAAGTACGTCGCCGCCGTCGAGACCAACTGCGGCTCCCACACCCACACGATCCTGCCCAAGGGCAAGAACGTGTACATCTACGTCTCCTCCTACTCGCCCAACGTGGCCTTCCCGGACTGCCAGCCCCCGCACGACGGCATCTCCGTCATCAAGGTGCCCCGCAAGGCGCCCGAGCAGGCGGCGGTCGTCAACTTCCCCGTCCTCTTCCCGGGCGAGGGCCCGGACGGCGGCGGCAACCCGGGTGCGCCCACCAACCCGGGCGTCTCCAAGACCACCGGCTGCCACGACATCACCGTGCTGCCGTCGCAGGACCTCGCGGCCGGCGCCTGCATGGGCGACGGCATCCTCTTCGACATCAAGGACCCCGAGCACCCGCGCGTGCTCGACCAGGTCGAGGACAACGTCAACTTCGCGTTCTGGCACTCCGCGACCTTCAACCAGAAGGCGAACAAGGTCGTCTTCACCGACGAGCTCGGCGGCGGCGGCGCCGCCACCTGCAACGCCACGGTCGGCCCGAACCGCGGCGCCGACGGCATCTACGACATCGTGGGCAAGGGCGACCAGCGCAAGCTCGTCTTCCGCAGCTACTTCAAGATCCCGCGCCACCAGGCCGACACCGAGAACTGCGTCGCCCACAACGGCTCGCTGATCCCGGTCAAGGGCAAGGACCTCATGGTCCAGGCCTGGTACCAGGGCGGCGTCTCCGTCTGGGACTTCACCGACTCCTCCGCCCCGAAGGAGATCGCCTACTTCGAGCGCGGCCCGCTGTCCGCCACCACCATGGCGACGGGCGGCTCCTGGTCCGCGTACTACTACAACGGCTACATCTACTCGAACGACATCGCGAAGGGCTTCGACGTCCTGAAGCTCTCCGACCGCCGTACGGACCCGGCGAAGCGGATCCGGATGGACGAGCTCAACGTCCAGACCCAGCCGGACTACTTCGACGACTTCTAGGACCGGTCACCGTTTCACGACCGCGGCGTGCCGTCGGGCGGACCCCCGTCCGGCGGCGCGCCCGCCTCCCAGTCGAGCCCGTACCGGTGGAACAGCTCCGACCGCAGGCGCGCCAGCGGCATCGGGGCCCCCGGCAGCAGCACCGCCACCACCGCGCCCATCAGCAGGGCGCGCAGCAGCGGATAGTCGGTGTCCACGTCCGCGGAGCCGTACCGCGTGACCGTGTCCCGCAGCAGGAAGGCCAGGCGCTGCTGCTCCTCGCACTGCACGAACCCGTCGGCCTGCAGGATGCCCGCCATGTGGGTCCGCATCAGGGTGGGCCGCGTCACCGCGAGCCCCAGGATCGCGTCGATCGCCCGGGCCAGCCGCTCGCGGCCGTCCTCCGTGCGCGGCTCGCGTTCGAGCGCCTCCTCCAGGGTGAGGTGCATCAGCCGGTGCACCGCGGCCTGGAGCAGCTGCCGCTTGCCGGGGAAGTAGTACGAGATCAGCCCCCGCGCCGTACCGGCCCGCTCCGCTATGTCGCCGAGCGTGGTCGCCTCGTAGCCGTGGGCGTCGATCAGCTCCACGGTGGCCTGGAGAATCCGCTCCCGCGACCGACGCCGAAGCTCTTCATTGACCGATGGGCTACGCGGGGACATGCTGGACTCCTGCGTTGACTGGCTGCCGGCCAATATACTCGGCGCATCCCGTCGGCATGCCCGTGTGGCATACCGCCGGGGATGCCGTCTGTTCTGGGCGACACGGGGGATCGTCCAGAACAGGCGGCTTCATCGTCTTTCTCCCATTCTGCTCCCGCCGCTTCCCTCGTCGCCGCTGTCGCCCGTAGGGGCTCCGCGCCGCTCGCTCCAGCGGTACGTGAACACGGCCGCGGTCACACAGCACCAGCCGAGCAGCCAGCCCTCGACGACGTCCGAGGGCCAGTGCACGCCCAGGTAGACCCGCGTCCAGCCCACCCCGAGCACCGAGACGACGGCGACGCCCGCCAGGGTGCCCCAGCCGCGCCACTCCTCCCGCCAGTGCAGGGCGAGCACCCACAGCAGCAGCCCGAAGGTGACCGTCGCCGTCATCGCGTGCCCCGACGGGAAGGCGGCGTAGTGCGCCGAGTCCACCGGGTCGGTCCACTGCGGCCGTTCCCGCCCCACCAGGTCCTTGAGGGCCTGCTGGAGCCCGACGGCCAGCAGGCTCGTCCCGGCCACCCACAGCGCCGCCCGTCGGTCCCGCCGCCACCACAGCAGCACCGCGGTGGCGGCGGCCAGGGCACGCATCGTCCACGGGTCCCACACCCAGTCGGTGAGGACACGGTTGACGTGGGTGAACCCGGGGTGGGCGAGGGCGTTGCGGTGGAGCGCCTCGGCGACCGAGCGGTCGAAGGAGAGCAGCGGCGACCACTCCACGGCGACGAGCAGGAGCAGAATCAGAGCCAGGACCCCGGAGAGCAGGGCGGAGGTGCGCATGCGTCGATCCTGCCCGACGATCGCCCCCGCGCCGACCTCCGGACGACCGGCGCGCGTCGCCCTCCGGACCGCGTCGGCTGTGCGCGCCGCGGAGCCTGCGGTCGGGGCCGCGTCGGCTGTGCGCGCCGTGGGGCCTGCTGCCGGAGCCGCATCGACTGCGCGCGCCGTGGAGCCCGCCCTCTGGCCCGCGTCGGTTGTGCGCGGCGTGGGGCCCGCCGTCCCGGTCGCGTCGGTCGCGCGTGCGGTGGGTTCCGGTGTTCGGGCCCCGTCCGTCGTGCGCGGCGTCATCCGTCGCTATCCCAGCGCGCGGAGCGCCGGCACGAAGGCCACGAGCACGGGGACCACGGGCACCAGGGACGCGGCCGCCGTCAGCCGGAGCCGGCGTCCGGCGGTGAGGCGGGGCGTCGCGGTCAGCAGCCGGTTCACCCGCTGCGGCAGATCGGCGGCGGGGGCCGGGCCGGGGCCGAACACTCCCCGGTCCTCGTTCAGTTCGACCAGCGCGAGCGCGGTCGTCAGCCGGCCGAAGCGGCGCGAGGCCACGTCGTCGGCGGCCAGCTCCACCAGGCGGTGCATCTCCTCGCGGAAGGCCGCGAAGACCGGGATCCCCGGGAATCCGGCGGCCAGCGCCCCCGAGCTGTGCAGCAGCCAGTCGTGCCGGGCCCGGGCGTGGCCCTGCTCGTGCGCGAGGACCGCGTCCAGCTGACGGCCCTTCAACCGCCGCAGCGCCGCCGTCGTGATGACCAGCCGGGGCGTGGCCCCCGCCATCCACCAGGCGTCCGCCCGCTCGTCCTCCAGGACGACGAGCCGCTCGCCGCCCGGCCGCTCCCCGGGCAGCAGGGGCGCGCGGACGAGCAGATCGCAGCGGCGTTGTCTGCGCCGGACGCGGGCCCGGCCGATCTCCCGGCCCAGCATCGCCCCGGACCAGAGCCCGCCGGCCGCGAGGGCCACCGCGAGCACCGCGGACCAGGGCCCCGAGGTGCCCAGTTCGTAAGCGTCGACCACCGCGCGCGGCGCGCCCGCGAAGACCTGTCCCCGGACGGCCTGCCAGGCCGCGGACGCGCTGAACGTCATGGAGAGCGCGAAGCTCAGCAGCACCGCGGCCACCACGCACTGCCACACCCACAGGGCCACCACGGGTTCTCGCTCCACCCAGTCCGCCCGGGACAGCAGCCGGGGGGCCGTGAGGGCGGTCAGGACGCCGAGCAGGAACAGCGCGAGGGAGACCCACATGGCGTCAGCCTATGAGCGCGGTACTCGCCGGGGTATGGGCTGGGACGGCAAGTGACGTACGCCACGGTTTGGTTGGCCGGAAGGTGCTGTCGCCGGACCGGATCCCGCGAGGGCCTCACAGCGTCACCAGCATCGCGAGCATCGCGAGGGCCATCGAGAGCCGGCAGGCGAGCGTCAGCTCCGGTCCGGTCGCCCAGGCGGGGCCCGGGCCGCCGGCGGTCGCCGCCACCGGCACGAGCCGCGCCCCCGAGCGAAGCACGTACGCCGTGTAATAGAGGAGGAGCCCGGCCGTGAGCACGGGTATGCCACCC
>NZ_MWIG01000276.1:0-12615 GCF_002156145.1 Streptomyces sp. NRRL B-24572
CCTCCAGGTCGAGGCGGCGGCGTACCGCGAGACCGACGGCTAGGGTCTGTCCGGCGCCGGGCCGTCTCCGGTACCAGCGGGCCGTCTCCGGTACTAGACGGTCTCCGGCGCGCCCGTGATCACCGCCGCGAGCCGGGTGCCCGCCGGGAAGGCGCCCTCCTCCGCGAGGGTCGTCAGGCCGTACAGCATTTTGGCGACATACAGCCGCTCGATGGCGAGTCCGTGCCGCGCCTCGAAGTCCTGTGCGAACGCCTCCAGGGCGGGGGACACGCGCGCGTAGCCGCCGCCGTGGAAGCGCTCGTCCAGGGTCCAGTCGCCGCGCGGGCCGCCGAAGGCCGCCTCCTGGAGGGCGCGGACCTCCCCGCCGAGGAAGCCGCCCTTGAGGACAGGGACGCCCAGGGTCCGGCCCTCGAATCCGGCCGCGAGCCCCGCCAGGGTGCCGCCCGTGCCGCAGGCGACCGCGGCGACGTCGGCGAGGCCGGCGAGCTCGCGACCCAGCTCTACGCAGCCGTGGACGGCGAGCGCGTTGCTGCCGCCCTCCGGGACCACGTACGCGCCCGCGGGGGCCCGTTCCAGGAGCCACGCGCGCGTGGCCGGGTCGTTCTTCGCGCGGTACGTGGCCCGGTCCACGAACTCGAGACGCATCCCGTCCGCCGTGCACCGCGCGAGCGAGGGGTTCAGCGGGCGCCCGGCCAACTCGTCGCCCCGGACCACCCCGACCGTCGGGAAGCCGAGCAGCCGGCCGGCGGCGGCCGTCGCGCGCAGGTGGTTGGAGTACGCGCCGCCGAAGGTGAGCACGGGCCGGCCGGCCGCCTCGCGCAGGTTCAGCGAGAGCTTGCGCCACTTGTTGCCCGGCAGGTCGGGGTGGATGAGGTCCTCGCGCTTGAGCAGCAGCGTGAGACCGCGCCGGGCGAAGCGCTCGTCCTCCACCGGCTCCAGGGGCGAGGGGAGCCGGGGCCGCAGGTGGGAGAGGTCGAACGCGTTCACCCGGCCATTGTGAGCCCACCGGATCCACGGCCCTGCGACGGGCCGCAGCGGCGCCGGCCACGGCGGGCCCGCCGCCCTTCGAGCCCGAAGGGCGGGCGGCCCGCCGTGCCGGGGGTCCGCCGTGCCGGGGGTCCGCCGTGCCGGGGGTCCGCCGTGCCGGGGGTCCGCCGTGCCGGGGGTCCGCCGTGCTGGTGGCCCGCCGTGCCTCGGGCCCCCGTGCCTTGGGCCTGCCGCGCCTCGGACCCAGCGCCCGTCGAGCCGCCGCGTCTGCCGGGCCGGTGCGCCCGTCGCACCCGGTACCTGTCGGGCTGCGGCACCCGTCGGACCCGACGGCTCTCGGGCTGCGGCACCCGTCGGACCCGACGGCTCTCGGGCTGCGGCACCCGTCGGACCCGACGGCTCTCGGGCTGCGGCGCCCGTCGGACCCGACGCCCCTCGGGCCGCCGCACCCCGCCCCGCTACCGCAGGAGGTCGGCGATCCGCTCCCGCATCGACGCCATCGTGAACCCGCGCGGGTCCACCTTGCCCGGCTGCCACTCCAGGTGCCCGATGACCGAGCGGTGCGTCCAGCCGTGCACCCGGCAGACGGCGGCCGCCGCCTTCGCGATGGCCTCCAGCTGGACCTTCGGCCACGGGTCCTCGCCGTCGCCGAGGTTCTCGCACTCGAAGCCGTAGAAGTGCCGGTTGCCGTCCGTGGTGGCCTCGTCGTCCGGCGGCAGCCGCCGCTCGGCGATGACCGCCCGGAGGACCTCGTCGTCGCCGAGCCCCGCGTGGTTGGCGCGCCCGTAGCCGACGAGGTGGACCGTGCCGTCCTTGGCGATCACGCCGTGGCAGAGCGGCCCCGGCAGGGCCTCGTAACCGTCCCGGCAGATCCGGACGGTGTTGGCGGTGCCGCGGGTCACGGTGTGGTGGATCATCACGCCGTTCACCGGGCCCCAGGGGCCCTTGTGGTTGCGGTTGTGGGTGGACCAGTCGCCGACCTCGACGACCGCGAGGCCCTCGGCGCGCAGCGCGTTGAGGAACCTGTGCGCGGACATGGGTGTGGCCATGACCGACTCCTTCCGGAGGACGGGGTGAGCTTCCGGAGTACCGGAGTCCGCCGCTCCGCTGCCATCCGTTCGGGCCGTGTGCGATGCGATCCGGACAGATCGTCAGGAGACGGGTGGGGCTGCGCTGTTCGGATGGAAATCACGTGACATGCCCCGAAGATCGTCGAACAGTCCCACCCGAATGTGTAATGGCGCCGACACGTTCCGTGCTGAAAGGCTTTCTCTCGCAACTCAGTCATACGAG
Source organism: Streptomyces sp. NRRL B-24572 (assembly GCF_002156145.1). Classification (NCBI taxonomy): domain Bacteria; kingdom Bacillati; phylum Actinomycetota; class Actinomycetes; order Kitasatosporales; family Streptomycetaceae; genus Streptomyces; species Streptomyces sp. NRRL B-24572. The sequence continues at coordinate 2,281 of NZ_MWIG01000276.1, forward strand.
AGGGAGTTCCATGTCCGTTGGTTCGGTTGACGGCGAGGTCCGCGCGGAGCAGCAGGCCCCGCAGCAGAGTCTCGGGACCGCCGCCGCGCGGAACCTCGCCACGACCACCAAGTCGGCCCCGCAGATGCAGGAGATCACCTCCCGGTGGCTGCTGCGGACACTGCCGTGGGTCCAGGTGCAGGGTGGTACGTACCGGGTGAACCGGAGGCTCAGCTACTCCGTGGGTGACGGCCGCGTCACCTTCGTGCAGACCGGAGAGCGCGTCGCGGTGATCCCCGCCGAACTCGGCGAACTCCCGGCACTCCGCGGTTACGAGGACGAGAGCGCGCTGACCGAGCTCGCGGCCCGCTGCGCCCAGCGGGAGTTCGCGGCGGGCGAGATCATCGCCGTGTCGGGCGCCCCCACCGACCGGGTGTACCTCCTCGCGCACGGCCGTATCGAGCAGATCGGCGAGGGCCCCTACGGCGACGAGGCCGTGCTCGGCGTCCTCGCCGACGGCGCCTACCTCGGCGAGGACGCGCTGGTCAGCGCGGACGCCACCTGGGACTGGACCGCCCGGGCCGCCACCGCCTGTACGGTCCTGGAGCTCACCCGGGACGACGTACGGAACCTCGCGGACCGGGCCGGCTCGCTCGCCGCCCACCTCGCGGGCGTGGCGTCGGCGCCCGACCGGAGCACCAACACCTACGGCGAGGCCGCCATCGACCTCTCCGCCGGCCACGTCGGCGAGGCGGTCGTCCCGCACACCTACGTCGACTACGACGCCAAGCCCCGCGAGTACGAGCTGAGCGTCGCCCAGACCGTGCTGAAGGTCCACAGCCGCGTCGCCGACCTCTACAACCAGCCGATGAACCAGACCGAGCAGCAGTTGCGGCTCACGGTCGAGGCGCTCCGCGAGCGCCAGGAGCACGAGCTCATCAACAACAAGGAGTTCGGCCTCCTCTCCAACTGCGACTACGGGCAGCGGCTCCAGCCGCACGACGGCGTCCCCAGCCCGGACGACATGGACGAGCTGCTCTCCCGCCGCCGGGGCTCCAAGATGTTCCTGGCCCACCCGCGCGCCATCGCCGCCTTCGGCCGCGAGCTCAACAAGCGCGGCCTGGTGCCCGAGACCATCGAGATCGCCGGAAACCGCATCCCGACCTGGCGCGGTGTCCCGATCTATCCGTGCAACAAGATCCCGGTCTCGGACGCCCGGACCACCTCGATCATCTGCATGCGTACGGGCGAGGCCGACCAGGGCGTGATCGGTCTGCACCAGACCGGCCTCCCCGACGAGATCGAGCCCAGCCTCTCCGTCCGCTTCATGGGCATCGACGAGCAGGCGATCATCTCCTACCTGGTCACGGCCTACTACTCGGCGGCGATCCTCGTCCCGGACGCCCTCGGCGTCCTGGAGAACGTCGAGGTCAGCCGCTGGCGCTGAGCCGTCGGAGCCCGGGGGCGGGGGCCGAACCCGCCCGCCCCCGGGCGCTCCCCGGCCCGTCCCGGCACAAGACCGCCGTGACGGCCCCCGGTGACGGACCGCCGCGACGGACCACCGCGTAAAGATGCGAAGGAAACGACCGTGACCATGACCCGCACGGATGCCGTCGCCGACGGCCAGGGGGCCGTGACGCTCCTGGACCGGACGCGTACCGCCGTCAATCCCCAACTGCGCTCGACCGTCGAGTCCCTGCCGGGCTCCATACGGCGGGTGGCGATGTACCACTTCGGCTGGGAGCGCGCCGACGGCACCCCGGACGCGGGGCAGCCGGGCAAGGCGATCCGGCCCGCCCTGGTCCTCGCGGCGGCCCGCGCCCTCGGCGCCGACGAGACCCGGGCCGTGAAGGCCGCGGCGGCGGTGGAGCTCGCGCACAACTTCACCCTGCTCCACGACGACATCGTCGACGAGGACCCGACCCGGCGGCACCGGCCCACCGCCTGGACCGTCTTCGGCATCCCGGACGCCCTCATGGCCGGTGACGCGATGAGCGCGCTGGCCCTGCGGCTGCTCGCCGAGGACCCCCACCCCGCCTCCGCGGCCGCCGCCGCGCGCCTCGCGGCCTGCATCATCGAGCTCTGCGCCGGCCAGCAGGCCGACTGCGCCTTCGAGCAGCGCGACCCGCGCGAGGTCTCCCTCGACGAGTGCCTGGCCATGGCCACCGCCAAGACCGGCGCCCTGCTCGGCTGCTCCTGCGCCATCGGCGCGCTCTACGCGGGCGCGGGCGAGGAGGAGGTCGCGGCGATGGACGCCTTCGGCCGGGAGGCGGGCCTCGCCTTCCAGCTGATCGACGACCTCATCGGCATCTGGGGCGACCCGGAGCGCACCGGCAAGCCGGCCGGAGCCGACCTCGTCGCCCACAAGAAGTCGCTTCCCGTGGTGGCGGCGCTCACCTCCGGCACCCCCGCGGGGGAGGAGCTGGCCGAGCTGTACTCCCGTCCGACCCTCGACGCGGAGGCGGTACGGGCGGCGGCGGAGGCCGTCGAGCGGGCCGGCGGCCGCGACTGGGCGCAGGCCCAGGCGGCCGAGCGCATGGGCCGCGCCGTCGAGCACCTGGCCCAGGCGGTGCCGGACCTGGCGGCCGCGGAGGACCTGCTGGCCCTCGCGGAGTTCGTCACGCGGCGCACGCGCTGACGGGCCCGGTCCTCACGTCTCCGGGACGATCCGGGTGACCACGGTCTCGATCATCTCGTCCAGGTCCCGGTCGCCGAGGAGGCCGGGGACGGTGAAGTGGTCGAGGAGCAGTCCGGTGAGGGCGACGTAGAGCACCCGGACGGTGTCCGCGTCACCCGGCATGCCCGAGTCGAGGTGGAGCCGGATGTTCAGGTCGAGGTCGGCCCGGAGCACCTCGGTGAACCGCTTCTGCAGCTCGGGGCGGCGCACGGCCTCCAGGCGCAGCTCGAAGAGGCCCAGATAGCAGGTGCGCTCGGCGGTCATGCGCCGGGCGAGCCACCGCATCAGCTCGACGACCAGGGCGCGGCTGGGCGTCGGAAGGAGCGCGGCGTCGATGGCGCCGGGCTCCGGGGTGAGTCGTACGAAGATCCGGTCGGCGACCTGGGAGAGCAGCCGGTCCCGGTCGCTGAAGTAGTTGGACGAGGTGCCCGTGGGGACCCCCGCCCGGGCGTCGACCGCCCGGAAGGTCAGCCCGCGGGCGCCTTCGTCGGCCAGGACCTCGATCGCGGCGTCGAGCAGTGCCGTACGGCGTTCCGGGTTTCTCGCCACGTCGGGGGCTCCTTCTCTTCGGACTCTTCGGACTCTTCGGACTCTTCGAAAACAGGTCTTGCGCAACCACTACAGGTGAAGCACTATATCTGTCGTGGTTGCGACTGCAGCCGCTTCCCCGGACGAAGAGGACCGGTTTGCGCAAGCTCACCTACTACATCGCCTGCACCATCGACGGCTTCATCGGCGACCCCGAGGGCGATGCCACCTCCATGTTCAAGTACACCGAGGGGTCGTACATGGCGTGGATGGGCACCGAATACCCGGAGACCATTCCGACGCAGGGCCGGGAGATGCTCGGCGTCGACGGCGAGAACAAGCACTTCGACACCGTCGTCCAGGGGCTGGGGTCGTACCGGCTCGCCCTGGACATCGGCGTCACCAGCCCGTACGGCCACCTGCGCGAGTTCGTCGCCACCCGCTCGCTCTCCGAGTCGCCCCACCCGGACGTCGAGCTGATCGCCGACGACCTCGTCGGCCGCGTCCGGGAGTTGAAGGCCGAGGACGGCCCCCTGGGCATCTGGCTCTGCGGCGGCTCCACCATCGCCGGCGAGCTCATCGAGGAGATCGACGAGCTGGTCATCAAGACCTACCCGCAGGTCTACGGCACCGGCATGCCGATGTTCGGCGCCGGCTTCGAGCCCCGGGACTTCGACCTCGCCGACGTCCGCGCCTTCGACAACGGTGTGCTCGTCCGCAGGTACACCAGGAAGCGATAGCGGCGGCGGGAAGCGCTCGCGTGCGGGGCGGCCTACCCTGGACGCATGAGTGACGAGGCGCCTCGCACGACGCGGGACCCCCTGGCCGAGCGCCACTGCCCGGCCTGCGGCGAACCGCTCGCCGTGCTGGCCACCCGGCACAAGGTCCTCGGAGCCTGGGTGCCGGAGTGGGAGGTGCAGCCCTGCCGCAATCCGAACTGCCCGCTCCGCGAGGAGGGGGCGGAAGCCGCTCCCCCGCACGTGACCGGCAAGAACGGCGAGATCGGGAGAAGTCCGGCCCCGGGGTGACCGGACGCGCGGCGGAGCCGGTCATACCGCTACAGTCCGCGCATGTCATCGGAGTCGACAGAAGTCTGGACCGGCTGGTACCGGGACCGCAGCGGCGCGGAAGCGATCGTCATCACGGCCGACGGGCGGCGCGTCGCCACCCGGATCAGGGGGGTCGAGTACACGGGCGAGAGCTTCGCCGCGCTCGCCGCCGCCGAAGAAGGTGGACGGGCCCTCACGGGCTGCGTCCTGGAGTGGGACCTGCCGCTCCCCGTCGTCGTGGACGGCGCAGCCCAACAGGCCACGCTGGCCTGCCTGCTGACGCTCGGCGAGCGCGCAGACCTCAGCCTGACGCTGCACTACGGCGGCGCCGCCTTCGAGGCGTGTGTCGCCGGGGGCGACTTCGAGGGGGCCCTGGAGCGGGTACGGCAACAGCTGCCGGCCGGCGCGGACTTCGGCCGCAGGCTCCTCCAGGCGGCCTGAGGCCGGGTACGGCGACGCCCCGGTCGATCCGGGCACGGAAACCCGGGGCGCCGCCGGCACTGTGGACGACGGTGCCGGCGGTCGCGCCCCTGGACGCGCGGCGGGCCGAACTCGCGGCGACCTGCCGGGGGATGGGCCCCGCGGGGGCCCCGTACCGGCCACGCTGTCGGTGGGACCGTGCATGATGACCGTATGAGCGAACGCGAGGAAGATCCCGGCCGGGCAGAGGTACGCCACGCGCGCCCCGAGGACCTGCCCCGGGTCGTGGAGCTCATCGTCGAGCACGCCGCGTACGAGAAGTCCGCGCCCCCGGCCCCCGGCCTCGCGGACCGTCTCGCCGGCCTCCTCTTCGGCCCCGAACCGCCCCGCCTCCGCTGCTTCGTCGCCGTCCTCCCCGACGGCACCCTCGCGGGCTACGCGACCTGTGCCCCGGAGCTCTCCACCTGGGACGGCACCGAGTACCTCCACATGGACTGCCTCTACCTCACGGAGGCCTCCCGCGGCCACGGCCTCGGCCCCCTCCTGATGGCGGCCCTCCGCACCGAGGCCCGCACCCTCGGCCTCCCGGAACTCCAGTGGCAGACCCCCGCCTGGAACGAGGGCGCGATCCGCTTCTACGACCGCCTGGGCGCCACGTCCAAGGAGAAACGGCGCTACACGCTCCCGACGGAGGCGTAGCGCCGCCCGGGCCGGCGGTCAGTCGGCGCAGTTGTGATAGGCGACCACCAGCCAGCCGTCGGCGCCCGTGCGCTCCAGCGCCCAGGTCACGCGGACCCAGCGGTCCTCCGGGACGTCGGTCTCGCCGGCGAGGACGACGGTGCTGCGGGCGACGACGACGGCGGCGTCGCGGGACTCGCCGAGGAACCGCACGCTGTGGATCTCGTCGCGGATGGTCGAGCCCTTCAAGGGGCCCTCGAAACCGGCGGCCATCGCGGCCCGGATCCGCTCGCGGCCGTCGCGGAAGGAGCCGGGCAGGGCCGCGGTCGCGTCGGGGGCGTAGTGGGTGACGAAGGCGTCGGCGTCGTTGGCCGTCCACGCCTCGTACACGGCGTCGATCACGGACCGCACCTGCTGCTCGGCGGCGGTGTCCTGCGGGGTCGTCGTCGTGACCATGGTGTCCTCCTGGAAGGTCGAGGGGATGTCACCGGGTACGTACCGGGGAGCCGTCAGGAATTCATCGCGGCCGTCCGCTCGTCCGCCGATGAGTTCCGGGACGCCCGCCGGTACGTACGGAGATCACCGCACCGAGAGAGGCAGGCATGGCCACCACGAGCACCCACCCCGACGAACGGGCCGCCGAGTTCGCCCGCAGCACCGACCCGCACCGCCGGGAGCTCCTGGCCTACTGCTACCGGATGCTCGGCTCCGCGCACGAGGCCGAGGACCTCGTGCAGGACACCCTGCTGCGCGCCTGGCGCGCGTTCGACCGCTACGACGCCCGGCGCGCGAGCGTGCGCACCTGGCTGTACCGGATCGCCACCAACGCGTGCCTCACGGCGCTGGACACCCGCACGCGCCGCCCCCTGCCCAGCGGCCTCGGCACACCCGACGAGGACCCGCTGACGCCCCTGGAGTTCGCACCGGAGGTGCCGTGGCTCCAGCCGATCCCGGACGCGTGGCTCGCGGACCCGGGCCAGGTGGTCGCCGCCCGCGGCACCCTGCGCCTGGCGTGGGTCGCCGCCGTGCAGTTCCTGACCGCCCGCCAGCGGGCCGTGCTGATCCTGCGCGACGTCCTCGACTGCTCGGCCGCCGAGACCGCGGAGCTCCTCGACACCACCCCGGCGGCGGTCAACAGCGCTCTCCAACGTGCCCGGACCCGGCTCGCCGAGGCCGGCGTCAGCGAGACGGGGGTGGCGGAGGAGGCCGCCGACCGGCTGGTGGTGGACCGGTACGCGGCCGCCTTCGAGAAGGCGGACATCGGCGCGCTCACCGCACTGCTCGCCCACGACGCGATCCTGGAGATGCCGCCGGTCAGCACCTGGTTCACCGGCCGCGACCGGTACGCCGGCTTCATGCACTGGGTGTACGAGGCGAACGGCACCGACTGGCGCGTCCTGCCCACCGCGGCGAACGGCCAGCCCGCGATGGCGGCCTACGTACGCCTCGCCGGCACCGCCCACCGCCTGCACACCCTCCAGGTCTTCGACGTCGCCGACGGCCGCATCACCCGGAACACGGTCTTCCAGGACCCCGCCGTCCTCACCGCCTTCGCCCTCCCGGAAACCCTCCCACCGGCACGCTGACCGCCTTGCGACCGGGAAAAGACCGCACCCGGCCCACGGGGGACGCCGTGCTCGGCGGCCTGCGGGCCGGGTGCGGTCGGGGACCGGGTGAAGGTCAGGCCTTCTTGGTCTCCTAGTAATCGGTCAGGTCGGTGACCTGCGGGGTTGTTCCCTGTGGGTCGCTGACCTGGCCTTTTGATGATGGCTGGCGATGGGGTGCGACGGTCTTGATCGGGTGTCCTGCGGACTGTGTGCGGACTGCTCCACGTGAGCCTGGCCCGGGGGATCGCAGAGACGAGGTCCAGCGATCGTCGCAATACGCTGCTCGTCGGAACAGCACCCGTCTGGTCAGGTGCTCCCTTCCGCCGGTGAGCCTGAGCGGAGTGAGCGGGCTCACTTTCGCGGCTACGTATCGGATTCGAAGGCTGTCCCGTCGTACTGGTGTGTACAGCCGTTTCGCCGTCCAAGGAGCTGTGAAGTGACGCCTGACCCCGATCTGTCTTCCGCGCTCGACGTGCTGCCGCAGCCTCTGCTGGCGGCGGCCCAGGCCGCGCGCCGTGAGTTCCTGGTCGCTCTGGAGCCGTTGCGGGGTGAGCTGTTCCGATACTGCCGTCATCTGACCGGCAGCGTGTGGGACGCCGAGGACCTGGCCCAGGAGACGCTCGCCCGAGCCCTCACACGCGCGGCGCAGTCCCACCAGCAGGTCGAGCGTCCGATGGCGTGGCTGGTGCGGATCGCGACGAACGCCTACCTCGACCAGGTCCGCCGTCCCGCCCCGCTTCTCGTCGAGCCCTCCGAGCGTGCGGCGCCTGCCGGCACCGATCCCGCCGAGGTGAGGGACGCGCTCGCGGAGGTGGCCACCCTGCTGGCGCCGCAGGAGCGAGCGGCTGTCGTGCTCAAGGACGTGTTCGACCTGCCGTTGAAGGAGATCGCCGCCATGCTGAGCACCACCGAGGGTGCGGTCAAGGCCGCACTGCACCGTGGCCGCGGACGGCTCGCCGACCCCGATCGGCCCACCGCGCTCACCCGGCGCACGGCTCCCGACCGTGACGCCCTCGATGCCATGGCGGAGGCGTTCACCGCGTACGACCTGGACGGGTTGACCAAGCTGTTCGTCGAGGACGCGGTCAGCGACGTCATCGGGATGGCCCACGAAGTGGGGAGGGACCAGATTGCCGCCGGCTCGCTGCACCACACTCTGCATTTGGAGACCTCCGTGCGGTGGCGCGCCGAGGTTCGGGAGCTGGACGGCGATCCGTTGGTCCTGATGTGGGCCACCCCGACCGACGACGACGGTCCCGAGGCTGTCGAGGACGTCCTCCGGGCGGAGACATCCGACGACGGGATCACGTGCCTGCGCTGGTACTACTTCTGCCCGGATGTCCTCGCCGAGGTCGGCGACCGGCTGGGCGTGCCGTACCGAACCCACGGCCACGGTCTGTAGACCCGGCGACGGTGAGGCAGAGGTCAGGACTCTTCTTCGCCATGAGGAGCTGATGCGGCGCTCGGCTGGGTTCCCATCCGAGCGTGTGCGTGGCCGGGCCGTTGAGTTCGGACGCGACGGGGTCCCCGGTCGGCACGAGTGTGCCGGGACGCTGGTTGCCTAGCCCCAGCCGTTCAGGGAGACCTGCGGCCCGCCTCCGAGGTAGCGGTCGAGGGCGCCGGCGGTGGTCTCCACGAATTCCTCGGGGACGGCGTCGGCGTGGACCCAGCGGACCTGGGCGTGCTTGCGGGGTTCGCGGTTCTCGGGCTCGCCAGCCCACTCGTGCGTGACGAACACGACCGTGAGGAAGCCGTTAGGGGCCTCCACGCCCCAAGCTCCGTGGATGACATGGGCGAGCTTGAGGGACTCGGGCTTCACGGTCAGACCGGTCTCTTCGTACAGCTCGCGGACGGCCGTCTCGGTGATCGATTCGCCACGTTCGCTCTTGCCGACGGGAAGGTCCCACATGCCCTGGGCGAACTTGGCGTTCTCGCTGCGTTGGAGGAGGACGACGCGGTTGGTGGCCTTGTCGTGGACGATGACGGCGGCGACGAGCAGGGTCATCGATTCGAGCGCCGGCTTGAGGGCCTTCGGTTGGTCGTCGGCCTGCTCGGTCACTGGGTTCCCTTCGGCGGTTGGGTTGTCGGGCATGTGAGGGCGATGGCCTCGTCGGCACTGGCTTGGGTGGCGAGGCCGCCGCCGAGGCTCTGATTGCTGGCGATGGGGCACGCGCCGGTCTTGATCGGGTGCGCTTCGGACTGCTGCGGCAGTGTTCGCCGCTGGAGCGGCGAGGGCCTACTGCTGGAGCGGGGTGTTGGTCCAGAAGGAGTGGGCCTTCTTCAGGAGCTCCTCCGCAGCGTCGCCGTATGATGCCGCACCGCTCAGCGCGGCGAAGGCTTTGTTGTAGAGGTCGAGTTCGCTCTGCTCTGTGATGTCCACGGAGGAGGAGACGAGTTCGATGTGGGCCCGGTCGCAGTCGCCGTAGATGTTGAACGCGTGGACGGGGAACAGGTCCACCCGTGCGGTGGAGGGAAGGATCCCGAGGGTGAGGGAGGCCAGGCCGAGCTCTCGCAGGAGGCGCTCGATCTGTTCCCGCATGACTTCGGGTCCACCGATGTTCGTGTAGAGAGCCTGCTCCCCGAGGACGACGTCGTAGTGGTGCTCGCCGTCGTACAGCACCTGCTGTCGCTGCATGTGCTTGGCGACGCCCGCCGGCACGTCGTTCGGGATGCCGAGGAAGTCGACGACCTGGCCGAGGATCACGGTGGCGTACGCCTCGGTCTGGAGCGTGCCCCAGATCATCGTGGGCACGTACGCCTTGCCTTCGCGCGTGCTCTGGTACCAGCGCACCACGTCGTCCTGAGTCGCTTCTGTACCGGTGGACAGACGATCCGTCCAGGGAACTGAACTGGTCACCGCATCCCCTCCTGCGTGGTGCCGCCGGGGCGGCTTCGATGTGCGCTGCCGTTCCGGTCGAGGATGGCTCCGAGTGTCCGATCTTGTAGAGCGGGAATCGGTCAGGCCATGCGCTTCATCTCGATGGCGAGGGCTCCGAGGGCTTCCTTAGTGCAGAGAAGGCGATCCACCTCTGTCGCAGCGCGGACGGAGACGACCGGTCGGTCGGCGACCTGTTCGCCGCGCACCTCGATCTCGCCCGCGGGCACCTGCTCCTGGGTGACCTGGATGGCACGGAGGAAACGCTCGGCTTCGTCCTCCGGTCCTCGCCGGAGCGCATGTCGGCCAGCATCGTGCGCCGGCTCACCGTTCTCGGGCGGGAGTTGGAGGGGCCGCAGTACGTTGGAAACGCGCAGGCGGTACACCTGCGCGAACGACTCCAGCACACGGCCGTCCGTGCGTCCCTGCCCGCCGCCCACCCACCGGAGTTGCCGACGTGCCCGACCTGTCCGCCGCCCACGACGCCGCCGTCACCGATCGGGCCCGCCTGGCGGGCAGCGC